>JADGBD010000020.1:1281-15718 GCA_015231665.1 Gammaproteobacteria bacterium | reverse complement strand
CTCGACGCGCAGCACCGCGGTATCGGCAAAAAATCCGACCATATCGGCCGTCTGGGCCTGCTCACGGGCATCGAAGGGAATCCCGAGCAGTACATCCTGGCTATTGGCCATACGCCCCAGCAACAGAGCAAAGGCAGTACTGAGCAGGGCAAAGGGTGTAACCCCAAGCGCCCGTGCACGCAGACGCAAACGCTGCTCCAACTCCTCGTCCAGATCCAGTCGAGCCACGCCCCCCAGGTGACTGCGCTGAGCCGGTCGTGGAAAATCAGTCGGCAGTTCGAGGATGGTCAACGCGCCGCGCAACTGCTGCAGGGCCCGCTCGAGTGCGACCGAATCACCATCGGCACGTTGTCCCTGATAGCGCCACTGCACCCAATCGGCATAGACCAGAGGAAGTGGCGGTAGCGGCGTCGACTCACCCTGCAAGCGGGCTCTGTAGAGGCGGGCCAGGTCGCGCAACAGAGGCACCAGGGAATGGCCGTCCACGGCTATGTGATGCAGCACCAAAATCAGCGCTGATGCGGCAGGGCCACAACGTAACAACCAGGCCCGCAACGGCGCTTCCTCAGTCAGGTCGAAGGGCTCTCGAGCAAGTTCGGCCGCCCGCTCGCTGAGCTGTTTTGCCAGAGCGTCCGGGGCCAACTGGGGATGGTCCTCCTCGTGCAGCAGGATCTGCTCGGCGGTCAGGAGGTGCCCACTGACCGTCTCACCCACCACCACAACCGTGCGCAGCGGTTCGTGGCGCTCGGCCAAGTCCCGCAGCGCTGCCCTCAAGGCCCGGACATCCAGCACACCGTCTGCGACATAGACCAGGGGAACACTGTAGGCCAAACTGGCGCCGTCGATGCGCTGCATCAGCGCCAGTCGTGCCTGCATGGGCGCTACCGGTCGCTCATCCCCAGGCCAGCAACAGGGTGCGATCTCCTCGAGCAGCCCATCGGTTTGGATTCTAGCCCGATCGATGGACTCGGCCATTTCCGACAGGCGCGGACGGGCAAACAGGTTACGGAGGTGCAAATCGACAGCGAATGTCTGCCGAATACGAGCAGCCAGTTGCACCCCAAGGAGCGAATGTCCCCCCGCGGCAAAGAAGCTTACCTCTCGGCGAAAACCCGCCGACCCCAGCAGCTCGCTCCAGATTTCAGCAAGCATTTGCTCGGTATCATTGGCATAGCCCCGAGATTCAGGCGAGCACTCGTCCGCTGCAGGCAACCCCAACCCATCCCGGTCGAGCTTGCCGTTGGGAGTAAGCGGAAAGACGGTCAGCGGCTGTATCTGACGCGGCACCATCCAGGCCGGCAAGCGCTCACCCAAGGCCGACCGCCAGACCTGGCGCGTAGTCGCATCAATCTCCTGTGGGCAAAGTACCCAGGCATACAGGGCGCGATCGCCTGGCTCGCGCTGACGTACCTCCACCACGACCTGCTCAGCGCCGGTCACCGAGCGCAATGCGGCCTCGATCTCGCCGGGTTCGATACGCATCCCTCGCAGCTTGATCTGCCGGTCTATTCGTCCCAGATAATCCAGGGCGCCGTCAGGGCGCCGGCGGACCCGATCGCCAGTGCGGTACATGCGCACCCCCGGTATCGGCGAAAACGGATCAGCCAGAAAACGCTCGGCAGTGAACGCGGGGGCTCCGAGGTAGCCATCGGCCAATCCCTCTCCTCCGATCCAGAGTTCACCGGTAACGCCACGGGGCACCGGTTGGAGTTGTTCGTCCAGCACATAGAGGGCTGTTGCTCGAATAGGTCCGCCAATGGGGATGCCCGAATCAGTCTCGTCCACATCCGAAGCCGTATAGAAGGCAGCAAAGGTGGTGGTCTCGGTCGGACCATAGCCGTTGATAAAGCGCACATGAGGCCAACGTCTGCGCGCCTGGCAGACGGCTGCCACATCCGCCGCTTCGCCTCCAAAGATGATCTCCTGACACCCGGAAAAGGCGTCAGCACTGGCGAAGACCGCCCGATTGAATACCGACACAGTCAGAAAACTGGAGTGCACCCGGGCACGGTTGAACGCGGCCGCCAGAGCCTCGGCCTGGTAGCTGGCCTCACGCTCGATCACCACGCAGGTAGCACCGTTAAGCAGGGCACACCAGATTTCGTAGGTGGCAGCATCAAACGCCGTGGTGGCGATCTGCGCCAGTCGCTTGCCCGGGGCAAACTCGGCAAAGCCCGGCTCCAGAGCCAGCCTCAACACCGCCCGTTGGGGTATACGAATCCCCTTGGGCCGACCGGTGGAACCACTGGTGAACATCAGGTAGGCGGCGTCGGCACCGCTGCGAACGACCGGCTGGAAGGCCGTTTCGCTTTGAGCCAGCTGGGCAAAATCGATGCAGACCGTCCCCTCGGCAAGCCAGTCGGGACGCCCTCGGTCAGTCACCACTAGGCGAATACCCGCATCTTCAGCCATTTCCGCCAGACGTGACCCCGGTTGCTCTGGGTCCAGCGGCACATAGGCGCCTCCGGCCTTGATCACCGCCAGAAACAGACAGATCTGTTCCAGGCCCCGCTGCATGCTCACACCCACCGGCTCACCGCGACGACCGTTCCCCTCCTTAAGGTGTGCCTGCACGCCGGCCGCCAGGGCATCGCTATAGCGATCCAGCTCGGCATAGCTGAGCTGGCGTCCATCGACCCCTTCCAGGGCCGGCAGATCAGCGTGTAGCGCCACCATCTCGGCAAACCGCTGGGCCAGGGAGCCGCCCGGTGCAGGCCGACTGTCCACTGCATCGGGACCAGACACCTCCGCCTGCAGACTCGTGGAGTGTGCAGAAAAGAGCGTGACGCCGCCCACTGAGGTCTCCGGACACTCGGCCAAGGCCAGCAATATCTGCTCCAGGGCTTCAGCAAACGCCTCCACCCCACCGGGAGGGAAGAGACCGCTCGCATGCTCGATGATGATATCCATACGGATTCCGTCATCGGCGCACAGGAGAGCCAGATCCATCTTCGCCTGCAGTTGGGGCAAAATTCGCACCCGCACCTCAGTCTCCCCCAACTGCAGTTCGCGCAGATGCGGGGCATGTGTTGTCAGCAGGACTTGGAAGGGGGCAGAGCCTTCTCCAGCACCCTCTTCATGCCATGCCTCGATAATTCGAGTCAGAGGGACTGCGGCATCGGCCAGGGCCTCCATCAATCCGCTACGAGCGCGCCCCAGTAACGCCAGCAGAGATTCGTTCGGGTCAATCTGCACGCGTAGCGGCAGGGTGTTTAACAACATGCCTATCGTATTCGTCAGGGCAGCCTCGCCACGCTGACTGACAGGCACACCGATAACCAGATCGTTGTTGCCACCGAAGCGGTAGAGCGCGACCGCCAAGGCGGTATGCAGCAACAGGAAGGGTGTCGCTCCGGTGAGTTTGGAGCGCTCACCCAGGGCATGGCGAAGATCGGCTTCGATCATCAGTCGCTGCACCCTCACGCCACCGTCACCTGCAGACCAATGTGGCAACGGGGACGCACCGGATAGCCCCCTCAACCGTTCGGTCCAGCGCCTCAAGGCAGCGCGATCCGTCCCTTCAGGGGAGAAGTCCAGTCGCTCCTCCAGGACCATTGGGTCATTGCTCGGTTGCGGCAAACGCTGGGCCAAGGTTGCCGCCGGCACATCGGGATTCACAACCGCCAATAGGTATACCTGTTCCAGAGCACGGCCCAGCAGCCCGATGGAATCGGCATCGGCGGCGACATGATGCAGCAGCAGCAGCAGACGCCAGGAATCTTGTCCCAACTGCAGCAACCGTACCCGCATGGGAAGATCCGAATCCAGCAGAAAGGCGTGCGCTGTCTCCACCTGTTCGATGCAATCAGCGCCGTAACTATCGACCTGCTCTACCTCAACCGCTTCAATCCGATCCGGTCGAGGCTGCAACCAAAGCCCTTGATCCGACTCGACGAACAGACTATGTAGCAAAGGATGGCGCATCTGCACAGCAGCCAGTGCGCGAACCAAGGCGGGAGCATCCAACGCACCTTCGATTTCCACCGCTGCCGCCATCAGGTAGGCAACCGATTTCGGATGGCGTTGCTGCAAGGCCCAGAGCTGTGCCTCGGTCGCGGTAGCAAGACGCCGAGACCGGGGTGGACGAGGTGACAAGGAAGCGCCATCGTTACGACGCAGGGTGCTGATCCGACGCGCCAGCTCACGTGGAGTCGACCAGGCAAACAAAGCGTTGGCGCTCAATTCGACAGCCAGAATCTGGCGCAAGCGGCCAACCAGTTGCACGGCCAACAGCGAATGGCCACCGAGGGCGAAGAAGTTTTCCTCCACGCCCACCGTTTCACACCCCAGCACCTCGGCAAACAGCAGGCAACAGATCTCTTCTTCCGGACTCTGCGGCTGCCCCCCTTCGCCACGACTCCCCTGCTCCGGCGCCGGCAGCGCCTTGCGGTCGAGTTTGCCACTGGCATTCAGCGGCAGTTGGTCCAGCTCCACCCAGTCTCCGGGGATCATGTATTCCGGCAACTGCGCGCGCAATCGCCGCTGCAGTTCGGATGCGAGAATCGGTTCACGACTAACCCAATAGGCCACCAGCCGTTGGTCGCCAGGACGGTCTTCGCGCAGGCTGACGGCGGCATCGCGGATCTCCGCCTGTTGCTGCAGCCGGGCTTCGATCTCGCCCAGTTCGATGCGCTGACCGCGCAGTTTGATCTGCTGGTCGCTGCGACCCAGGTAGATGAGTGCGCCATCGGCTCGCCGACGGGCCCGATCTCCGCTGTGGTACATGCGGGCACCCGGGTTGGGGCTGTGGGGGTCAGCCATGAAGCGCTCGGCACTGAGTCCGGGGCGTTTGAGGTAGCCTCGGGCCAGTTGCACACCACCGATCCAGAGGTCTCCGGCAACGCCCACCGGGACGGGTTCGAGTTGGCTGTCGAGGACGTAGAGGCGGGTGTTGGCGATGGCGTGACCGATGGGTACGGGTTCTTCCGCCGGGGCACTGCAGGGCCAGTGGCTGACGTCAATGGCCGCTTCGGTGGGTCCGTAGAGGTTGTGCAGTCGCGCGTTTGCCGGCGCCGATCGATAGAAGCTGTCGACCAAAGCGGCAGGCAGGGCTTCGCCACTGCAAATGACCTGTCGCAGGGCCTGGCATCGACTCAGCCGTTCAGCGGCCGGGGGGTGTCCGAGAAAGCCCTTGAGCATGGAGGGAACGAAGTGCAGACAGCTGATGCGTTCTTCGTCCAGCAGGCGTGCCAGGTAGTCCGGGTCACGGTGTGCTCCCGGCCGGGCCAGTACCAGGCAGGCTCCGGTGATCAGCGGCCAGAAGAATTCCCAGACCGAGACGTCAAAGCTGTAGGGGGTCTTTTGCAGGATGCGATCACCCCGGCCAATGGCAAAACGCTGTTGCATCCACAGCAGGCGGTTTTCCAGGCCTCGTTGCTGGCTCATCACGCCTTTGGGCTGGCCCGTGGAACCGGAGGTGTAAAGGATGTAGGCAAGCTGTTCGGGGCGCACGGGCACTTCGGGGTTACCCGCAGCGGCCCGCCGCCCTCCCCGTTCCCGGTCGTCCACCAGCAGGGTTCGGCCGGCGTGACCCGGCAACCGGTCGAGCAGGCCGCTGTGGGTAATCAGTACCGCCGCATCGGCATCGGCAAGCATGTAGGCTTGGCGCTCTTGCGGCAGCCCCGGGTCCAACGGCAGGTAGGCCCCTCCGGCCTTGATTACCGCCAGCAGTGCCACCACCAGTTCCACCGAGCGGTCCAGGGCCAGGGCCACAACCCCTTCTGCCCCTACCCCAGCGCGCTGCAGGCGTCGCGCCAGCCCATTGGCCCGCTGGTTGAGCTCCGCATAGCTCAATTCGATACCGTCAAAACGCAGTGCCGGGGCATCCGGACTGGTCACTACCTGGGCCTCAAACCGTTGCGCCAGGGGAATGAAATCACCGTAGTCACAATCGGTGGCGTTGACCTCGGCAAGCAACCAGTAACGCTCTTCGGGAGCCAGCAACCATGCGGCGGAGATGGGTCCCTGCACCCCATTGCTCAGACAATCAATCAGGTTTGCCAGTTGGCGTGCGAGTTGATCGGCCCGTTCGGAGCTAAATGCTTCGCTGGAGAGGTCCAGGTCCACCTCCACCCGGTCAGCATCCCCATACTCACGGACAAACAGTTCTACCGGGGTACGCTCAACCCCATTGAGCAACACCCGAGGTGGTTGTGCCCGAGATTGGTCAAATAGTAATTCGGCATAGTCCACGCGCTCGTAGGAAATATTCAGATCGAACAACTGCAGGCGTCGTCGTGTCGCCAGACCCAGGCGACGGTTGATCTCGCTTAACGGATAGCGGGCATGGCGTATCGCCTCACCGATGGCCCGATCAAGACGGGCAAGAAGGCCTTTCAATTCAAGCCCTGATTCGATCCGCACCCGTGGTGCTGTGGTCAGGGAAAACAGCCCGAAAGTCGCTTTGTCTCGCGTATTACCCCGATTATGCACCGCTAAGCCAAAGGCAACCTCCTCCGCACCGGAGTGGCCTCGCAGCAGGATCAGACCGGCTGCGGTGAACAGTCGCGCCGTGGTAGTGCTCAAGTTCTGAGCCAGACCGCGCAGCAGATCCATCTGCTTACCAGTAACAGTCAACCGGCGCAAATGGGTGCTTGACGGGGGCTGGCCTTGCAGTACGCGGGGTATCGCATCCACCAAGGGGTCTGGCAGACGGGTGTAGCGCTGACTCCAGTAATCGCCATTCTTCAGCCAACGACTGGAACCGACAAAGGCCTGGTCCGCCGCCACCGCCTGGTCATACCGTGGCGCCTCTGCAAGATCCACCACCCTGCCTTGCTGCAGGGCCGAGTAGACCGTTGCCAATTCACGCAGCAAAATGCCGTTGGCCCAAGCGTCCATGTTGATGTGGTGATAGCAACCGACGAACATATGGTGGTCAGCACTGGCATGGATCAGGCTGAAACGAAAGGTGACACCCCCATCGAGAGCGATCGGCCGCCGCCCCAACTCCTCCGCCAAGGCCTCGGAGGCTGCATGTGGGTCTGCTTCGTGGGAAAGGTCAAAACGTTCGAGCATGCAGTCGGGTTTTGCCACCTCGATTTGCCGAGGCTCACCCGATGCATCGCTAAATGGTGTGAATCGCAGGGCCTGATGGCGCTGCCAAAGAACACCCAAGGCCTGTTCCAGAACGGCCGGATCAATCGGGCCCTGTATCCAGCTACAAGCAGAAACCGTGTGGACCGCAGAATGAGGGAAAAGCAGATGTTCGCGCCAGACTTCCCGCTGCGCCAAGGTCAGCGGGACCGATTCGGCCTCGCAAAGGTCTTCTAGCCCAGGATTCCCGCGCATTGATTGCCAGACTCGGTAGGAAAAAGAATGAGGGACAGTATGCTTCAGGACCGATGATTTGTCCCTGAATCAACTCTGTAAAGGCGCTCCATTCTGGCTAATCACCGACATATTTGCAAACCGGAGTGACGCCATGCATCATGAACTACCAACTGTTCACGATGAGCCGAGCATGAACAATACATCCCCGAGTCAAACACCCAGCCAAAGCGCCTCGGCAAATACGGAAGGGGCCCACCCCCCGAGTCATCAGGTACTGGTCAATCACGAAGAGCAATACTGTCTGTGGCCAGCCGAGAAGACTGTACCCAATGGCTGGCGCGCAATCTTCAGTGGCTCGCATCAGGCCTGTCTTGACCACGTGGAGGCTGTTTGGACCGACATGCGGCCGCTGAGTGTTCGCGAGGGATGAACTTTCGGTTTACATTCACTCTAGCTCTAGTCAAGTGGGTCACGCACCATGCGCCTTGCCAAAGCACTTCTACAGTCCAAAACTGAACGCCGGCATGACGAAACTGGTCAACCAATCATCTCATGCTGGCCGGGGCAACTTGCTTTTACATCGGCGCTTCAACTGAGTGTGCTGCCCCCATCAAAGTGGATCTGCTGATGCTCCGATTCATTCATCGACATTCCCTGAAACTTTTTATTTGCCTGAGCCTTAGCTTGAGTTCGTCGATTCAAGCAAAAACACCGGTAGCACGGAATGAGGCCATTCCTCCCAGTGGTCTTTCCGCAGTCACCGCGGGCAGACAGGTACTGCTCTTCCAAGATGGTTCTTGGAGCACCCCTGGGCCAGTTGCCGGACAGAGCATCCAGGCCATTACCGCCCAGGGCCGTGGCGTCTCCCTGATTGAAAAACCCGGTCAGAAGCCGGGATCCACAGAACGAACCTGGAAATATTCCGGTTCCACCCATGGAATGATACAGGTCGTTGTCTCTCGTGCCATAGCCACCGATCGCAGCCCCCACAGCGATACAGACAACTGCATACCGACGATCACCCTGCGTAATCTCAGCGACTTTACGCTGCATCGTGTTATTGCGGAACTGGAGTTTTTTTCGAAGGACGGCAATCGATCCGCCGCCAGCGTCATGTTCGGCTCATTGGACAATGGCGAAGAACAGGAACGGGTGGCAAGCCCATTGCTTGTCCCTGACTGCACGCACCTCAGTGCCCGTTTGCATGTCCCCTACTGCGTCTTTAGTAACGGACTGGACTGCAGCGTGCTGATCAAGGCATCACCCTATGGCACCATATCCCTGGAAATGGCTACCCCCCCCTCAAAACCCTGATCCCAAGAATCGGCTTCGGAGAAACATCATGAATACCCGTTTGGGCAGATCTGTTCTTAGCTGTTTCATCGGACCGCTGATGATTGGCGCCTCAGTCCAAGCGGCCCCCTTGCCCCAACCGGCGGGCTTCGAGCCGTTCAAGAACATCTCTGCCGGCGGCTTCACCTTCTATAACCGACTGCAAACCGGGCTGAAGGCAACCAGCAACGTGCGCCTCGATCCCAGCGCAGTCTCCGACGTAATGAAACTCCTGGCCATCGATTCGGCGGCGCGGTCTCAGTGGCAGCGCCATGCTCTAGCCGCCACGTTCAGCTACGTCGATCAACAGGCCAACAAAATTAAAGAGCAGAAAAACGATGCCCTCTCACTTACTCTCAGCGGCCGTATCGACCTAAACGAACAGCTTGGGCTGAAACTCGGCGCACTTTCCATTGAGAGCATCGTTGGCAAGAACGACCCCATGCAGTTCAACGGCGCTCTGAACGCCACCAACCACATCGACACCCTGGAAGCCGCCCTGGAATGGAAAAACGCGGGGCACTTTGCCAACATCCTTGCGCGCCAGCAAAAAATCGCCAATGAAACGCAAATCAATGTCAGCTTTCTCGATCGACTGCAGGCACAGAACCGCACAGAACAGAATCTGACCTTACAACTGGGTGAGAACCATAGTTGGGGCCAACGCTACCTTCTGGTTGGTCCGGAACGTGTCACCTACACCGGTTCCGCGGTCATCCTGCCCGAAGACCGTGACTCCACTGGAGTTCGTCTGGGCGCAGGACTGGAGTATCAGCAAGGACCCTGGCAGGGGGTGTTCCGCCTGATCGGTTTTCGTCAGGACTTCAACGCCCCGACCATACCCGATATCAGCTCCTGGGTTGGCACCGCGCAGCTTAATTATCGACTCAATCCGCAGTGGTCCCTGGCTGGGGCCCTGGAACGCAGTTTCGACGAGACCAACATCGAAAATTCCGGCGGACTTTTCACCAATCTGGCAACGATTGGCGCCCTCTACCAGCCTCGTCAGGACTTCTACCTCAAGCTGAGCCCGACCTACCGATTCTACGAAATCGCCGACACCGGAGTAGAAGCCGAAAGCATCTCTCTCGATGCCACCGCTGCCTGGCAAGTTACCCCCCGAGTCGAACTGTTGCTGGACCTGACCCTATCGGATCAAACCGTAAACAACGCCATGATCTCCAATTTGGAGTACAGCGAATCAGCGATCACTCTGTCTACGGTGATCACCTATTGACTTCTCCTGTGCGAGAAAACAAACCCATGCATCACTCCAACCCTCAGGTTAGCAACGGCTTTCGGCCCTTTTTCCTGGCGTTTCTCTTGTCCTCGGCGTTTTTCGTCAGCGGGATCACCTTGGCGCAGGAGCGACACGTCTTTCTGGGTGACAGCCTGGTGGACAACCAGAACAGCTATATCGCCACCAGCCTGTTGCAACCTACCAGCGTGATACCCGCATCACCGCCCTACTGGGAGGGACGGTTCTCCAACGGTCCCAACTGGACCGACCGTCTTGCGCCAAACCAGCTCTATTACATGGATTACTACTTTGGTTCAGCCGACTGCAGCAGCGTCAATGCCAACAATGGCTTGGCCTCTGTGTGCGGCGCCACCACCAGTCCGGGGGCGCAACCCGGGGCCAGCCTCAGCTTTGCCTTTGGCGGCGCCAAGGCCGGTGATCAGACACTGCCCGGTGCAGCGCCCGGCATGGCCACAGTCATCGATGACCTGATCCGCTTCCAGCGTACCGGTGAGGTGGCCAATCTTGCCGGCAGCACCTTCAACATCCTCACCGGAGGGAACGACTACACCAATTATGTCGTGTCCCCGCAGGGCCTTAGCGAACAGTCCGTTGTGGATCAGACGCTGAGCCTGATCGACGATGGCATCAGCCGTTTGGCAACCCTCCAACCGAAGCGGGTGGTGGTGCTCAACCTGTTCGATCTTCAGCGGGTACCTACTTTAGTGGCCGACTTCAATGCCGTTCAGCTCGCCCAGTCAGGCCGGCTCTCGGCACTGCACAACAGCGGCCTAAGAAGTTCTCTGGAGATTGCCCGCGGACGCACCGGTCTCGACATCGTACTGGTGGATCTGGCGGCCCTGTACGACGACATCCACCTGCAAGCCGATCGCTACGGATTCACCAACCTGCAGGGCTCCTGCCTCAAGACTGACGGCAGCGGCACAACCACAGGGAGTTGCAACGACCCTGCGAGCACTGCAGCCACGCTCTTCTGGGACGGTCAACACCCGACCACCGCCGCCCATGGGTACATCGCTGAATTGGTCAACGCGACCCTGCTGGCAGTGGACCAGGGCGGTGCCCAACTGACCCACCTGACCGATACGACCCTGCTACAGACCCATACACTCAATCGCGCCCTTCGTGGAAAAAGCCTGAGCGGCACCTCTGAAGGTTTTGTCATCACCACTAAAGGACAGGGCCGACAGCCCAACACCGCCAGCTTTGGCGGATACGACTATGACCAGCAATTGCTGTTGGCCGGTTTCGCCTTCAACCCCCTTCAGTCCATGTCGAACATGCAACTGGGTGCACATGTGGCAAAACTGAGTTTGGATGGCCACGACGGCAACGGCTTCAGCCTCGACAACCGAGCCCTGGCTCTGGGTGGATTCGCCCGCTGGCAAAGGGATGATTTCAGTCTTGGAGGGCATATCAATCTGTTGCAGTTCGAACTCGATGACCTGGTTCGCCCCACCGGCTTTTCAGTCTTGCCCAGCGCCTGGGGTACTACAGATGGGTGGGGCTTGAGTGTGGAACTTGATGCTCGATTGGAACGTCGGGTAGCTCTCGGCGACAGCCACTTGAACCTTGCCCTACAGGGCCACCTGAGCGCCAACCGAGCTCATTTGAACGGTTATACCGAACGCGATGCCTCCTTCCTCGCCCTACAGGTTGACTCCAGTACCCTTTCCGATCTGCGCACCGGACTGGCTTTTTCCGTATGGGGGGAACTACCCGTAGAGGGAGGTATGCTGCAACCCCGTTTGGAGATTGGACTGGAGCACGACTTGGCTGGCGACCCCCGTAAGGCCAGTGCCCACTTATCTTCGGGTCAGTCTGTCCTGGCGTCTGTCACCGCACCCGGCAGCACCCGCATGAACCTCGACCTGGGATTGAGCTATAGTGGCCATCGCGGTTTGCGTGCTGACTTAACCTTGGCAGCCCAATTCGACAACAACGGGGAGCGCCTTCTGCTCCAGCCACAACTCACCTTAATGCACACTTTTTGAGGTTATCGAATCGATTTCCTCGGATGGGTCACCCTGTACAACGCGTCGATTGGGATAAAACTGGCATCTGATTCAATCCTTCGTGTACACTGAATTTGCCCCATCCAAAAGTCTTACCGTGAAATGCACTTATTTCAGGAGCCCAGCCAATGTCCGAAGAAACCACTAATGCCGATAATGACGAAGCATTCCGCGCGACTCGTCGCATGGAGGCCAGCAGCACGGTTCAGACCTATATGGGTTGGTCTGCTGGAGCCAGTCTTCTACCCATTCCCGCCGTCGACTTAGCGGCTGTTACCCTGCTTCAACTCAAGATGGTAGCCGACCTTGCCTCGATCTATCAGGTTCCGTTCTCACGCAATCTGGTCAAGACCATTATCGCCGCCCTGCTCGGCAGTGCCTTGCCGATGACCTTGGCCCGCGGTGTTAGCAGCCTCGTCAAATCCATCCCCGGTGTCGGAACTGCCGTAGGCATGCTCGGAGGACCTGCATTCACCACTGCATCCACCTATGCCATTGGCCGCGTCTTTATCCAGCACTTCGAAGCCGGCGGCAACATCCTGAACTTTGATCCCGAAGCCATGCGCGACTACTTTAAGAAGGAATTTGACAGCGGCATGAGCCAAGCCAAAGCGGAAAACAAGAACACCAAGGCAGCTTGAAAACCGTTGTCCACTGCCTGCACGCAACCTGGAGGCCATTAGCATGACCCCGCTGATGATCGGCATCTATTTGATGCTTTGCCTTCTGGTGGCGGTGGCTGGACGTAGTCTACGTATCGGACCTATAGGCGTATTTCTTTTGGCCGTCCTTCTCACGCCCCTCGCAGTGGGACTGGTCATGGCGGTTCTAAGACCCAAACCAGGATTCAAAAAGGAACACAGCGGCCTCAATGACGAATCGGCCAACGACGGCTAATCACACCGGATTCGCACTATGCAGACTCCCTCCGAATCAGCCGGTGCCTTTCTGTCGTCCAGCCCCCTAACCCAGTTTCTCAAACGTGAAGCGACCCTTGCGCGGCGCAAGGCGCTTACGGTGGCAGCCACTGCCGGTCTGAGCAACGCCATGATCCTGGCGATCATCAATTCTGCAGCCGAGCATGCCGAGCAATCCCAAAGCCGACCCATGTATGCGGTATTCTTCGCCGCTGCCATGGTGATCTATGTATTGGCCCAGCGCTGGACTTTGACCCAGGCAGCCGACCAAGTAGAGTCGATCATTCATCGCGTCCGCATGCGCATCGTAAACCAACTGCGTCATTGCGAACTGCTGGAAGTGGAGCACCTGGGGCGGGCGGTAATCTACAGTGGTATTGCCCGTCACATGCAGACCCTATCTCAGTCTGCTTCCACCCTGACCATAGCGGTTCAGATGTCAATTCTGATCCTGTTTACCAGTATTTACATCGCCTGGATCTCGCTGACATCCTTTATCGCTCTAGCCGTGTTCATGAGCATCGCCCTATCGATTTACTGGAAAAAATCCTTTTCTGTGAAGAACGATCTGCGTGGCACTCTGGAGATGGATAATGCCGTCTACACCACCATTGACGACCTCCTCGACGGCTTCAAAGAGGCCAAACTGAGTCGCGCCAAGGCTCGAGAGATCATTCATCGCATCAGTGAAATCAGTCAGCAGTCTGCTGATATGCGTAGCCATACCCAGGTATTGCTGGCAAAAAATTTCGTCTTTTCCCAAACCGCCTTTTACCTTCTGGTCGGCACCATGGTGTTCATCGTGCCCATGCTCACCTCGGGCTATTCGGATGTCGTGCAAAAATCGACCACCGCGGTACTCTTCATTATCGGCCCCATTGCCGGCCTCATTGGTTCAATCCCCATCTTCGAAAATGCCGCTGCCGCAGCGGACGAAATCATGCGTCTGGAGGAGCAACTCAAAAGGCTATCCGGCCTAGAGATGGAGAACGAACCCAAGGCTAGCACCGAAGAGCATCAAGACCCCTTGCGGCCCTCCTGCTTCCACGATTTCCAAACGCTCGAACTTCAACAAGCCGTGTTCTGTTACCAACCCCAGGGAGGCGATGCAACAGAGAGTTTCCGTATTGGCCCCATCGATCTGACCATACAGCGTGGCGAAGTGCTGTTTATCACCGGGGGCAATGGTTCTGGTAAATCTACCCTATTGCGTGTACTTACCGGCCTATACCCATTGACTGAGGGCCGTATTCTGATAGACGGGGTTCCACTTGACCCGAAACAAATTCAGGAGTATCGGGAGTTGTTTGCCACCGTATTCGGCGACTTCCACCTATTCTCTCAACTCTATGGAGTGCATGACGATGTCCTTGACGAAGCCCCGACATGGCTAGAGAGACTAGAGATTCGCAGCAAGGTCAGGTTCGAAGGTCGCGCCTTCTCCACCATCGAACTCTCCACTGGACAACGCAAGCGCCTCGCACTCATCGGCTCAGCTCTTGAGCACAAGCCAGTGCTGGTTCTGGATGAGTGGGCCGCCGATCAAGATCCCCTGTTCCGACGCAAGTTCTACCGAGAGATTCTCGATTACCTACGCGCCGGCGATGTAACCATCATCGCAGTCACGCACGACAACCGCT
>JADGBD010000020.1:0-1247 GCA_015231665.1 Gammaproteobacteria bacterium | reverse complement strand
GATGGCCTGATGCCGGCCTATGATCCGGACCTATTGCATGAATAATCGGCTGATTCCCACTTTAGTCCATTGGATCGACCGCCACTGGGTCGAGTTTCTCGCCTTTGGTGAATTGCTCCTGATGTTGCTCTTCGTTCTCTGGCCGTTGATCGTCCACAACGTCCAACCCGGGCATGTTGGTGTCATGTGGTACCGCCTTTTTGGCGGCACAGTCACCACCCCTAAAAAGCAACTGCGCGAGGGCCTACAGATCATCTGGCCCTGGGACAAAATTTACATGTACGACGCACGCCTGCAGTACATGCATGAAAATGTCAAGGGATTGAGCGTAGACGGCTTGGAGATTGAGGTGCAGGTCTCCAGTCGCTTCGTCATAGTCAAAGATTACGCAGGCTATCTGCACAAAGCCATCGGCCCGAACTATATCAATACACTCATGCGTCCGCAGCTGCGCACCCTAATTCTCACCTATCTTTCAGAGAACGAAGCGTCCGACCTCTACTCTACCCGCCGAGAACAGGTGCAAACCGTGGTGCAAAACCGTTTCCAGGCGGCCCTGGCCAACATCTCCTCCAATGTCCCCTTTGATGAATCCTACATCCATCTGCAGGACGTGCTGATTGAGGAAATCCGTTTGCCGGCATTCGTTACCCAGGCCATCGAGCAAAAGGAGCAGGTCCGCCACAAGAGCGAAGCCTATCTGTTCCGCCTGCAACTTGAAGAGAAAGAACGCCAACGCAAGCGCATCGAGGCGGAAGGCATACGCAGCTTCCAGGAAATCGTCGCACCGGGCATCACCGACAGCTATCTTCGATGGCGTGGTATAGAGGCGACGTTGCAACTAGCACGCTCGAACAACGCGAAGGTGGTACTCATTGGCGGCGGTTCCGACGGATTGCCGATCATTCTCAATGCCGATAGCCCAGCCAATACTATTCAGCAATCACAAGCAACAGACACGAATGCCTGGACATTGGACACAAACTCATCAAACCTGACGCCTGATCAGACCAGCACTGGCCAGACTCTCCCCATCCTTGAACTATTTAACGAAAATGCCACAGCAGTGGCTACAGGACTTCCTTCTCCACCTACAAAACCTGCTGTTCCATCATCTATCACTCTAGATCCAGCGAATGGACCAACACCTCCCTCAAATCAATCTTCACCTTGAGTTGAAGTCGAAGTGGCTGCCACAGGATAAATCGTAGTGTACATAATGAACCCTTGCAGCCACCTCTTTGCCA
>JADGBD010000304.1 GCA_015231665.1 Gammaproteobacteria bacterium | reverse complement strand
ACATTGATCAGCTTGTCATCATGTTCGTCATCAAACATCATCAATCCTGCAAATTACGAACCTGGCGGCTGGACAGGTGGGACAAAAATAGGCCGTCAATATACCCGCAGAAGCGGGCCTGGAACAAGGACAAAGCGTAAAGCCTTGACGGCCTTTTCGCGCTAGAATCGGCGGGTCAGCAACAGGCCGCAGAGGCGCTTAGTGGTTCACCCCCTGAAAACATGGCTTCTTCGCCGTAAAACTCAGACCTTGTTGTTGCTCAACAGCTTGCTGCTGCTGGCCCCGCTCGGCTTTGCCATGCACCTCTATCTGGATGCGGGCAAAGAGCAAATTCGCACCAGCGAGTACAAACTGGAGGTGCTGGAATGGCTGCATGAGTCCGAATTCTTTCAGCTGTTTCGCCAACTCAATCAGCATCGGGAGTTGGAGCGGATTCGCCTGCTCGCCCTGGAAAATGGCCGCACCAGCGCGATTACTCAGCCCGGACTGACCGAGCAGCTGACCAGCATGATCGACAGGCACCTGGAGCAGGATCATCAAATGGATGACGCCATGCATCAGAGCCTGGCGACCCGCTGGAAGGAACTGCTCAACGCCGATCAGACCAGCCAGACCAGCTATCGCCTGCACAGTCTGCTGATCGAATCCCTGCTGCAGGACATGAGCCAGATGGTGCGGCCGGTGCTGCTGACCGACCCCAATCTCAAGGCCAACGACCTGGCCCTGATCCTCACCGACGCCATCCCCGAGCTGCTGCAGAACATCAGCGCGCTGCAGGGCGTTGCCAGCCATTATGCCGAGCAATACCCCAGCCTGCCCAAGGCGGCGGTGGCGGAGCTGAATATCCGCAACGAGGCAGTCTCCAGCAGCTTTGTCCGCACCCGCCGCCTGCTCGATGAGAGCGGCCTGCTGCCGGAATACAGCGAGCGCCTGATGCCGCTGCTGTTCGATCTGGTCAACGCCCTCGCCGCGCTCAACGACCACATCACCTGGGAGCTGATCAACCGGGATGTCGACAATCCCATCCAGGTCCAGCCGCGGACCATCTTCGACACCGCCCAGAACGCCATGGAGCGGACCCAGCCAATACTCCAGCAGGCCATAGACCTGTTCCGCGATCACCTGCGTCAGCGCATCGAGCAGCAGTGGCGGGAGCACAACCAGGCCCGCCTGCAGACCCTGCTGGCGCTATTGCCGCTGTTTTTGCTGTCCTACCTGCTCGCCCGCCGCGGCGCCAGCATGCTCAACCGCATCAGCGAGGCCCTGGCCCAGCTGGGCAAGGGCCACTACGACAATCAGCTGAGCTTTGATGCCGACAGCCATAACGAGCTGCAGCTGGTGAGCAAGTCGGTGATGGAGCTGCAAAAGCACCTGCAGGAATTCCGCGACCGCACGAAAAAGGCCAATGAGACCAGCCTCAAGACCATCTACGAGCTGCATTTCTTCAAATACGCCCTGGATGAGCACGCCATCGTCAGCATGGCCGATGCCACCGGCAACATCATCGATGTCAATGACCGTTTCTGCGAGATCAGCGGCTACACTCGGCGCGAGCTGATCGGCCAGCACCACCGCATCGTCAAGTCCAACCATCACCCGCCAGCCTTTTTCAAGGACCTCTGGGATACCATCCACGCCGGCCAGACCTGGCACGGCGAAATCAAGAACCGCTCCAAGGATGGCACCCACTATTGGGTGCGGGCGACCATTGCCCCCTTCATCGGCGACTCGGGGCCGGAGCGCTATGTCTCCATCCGCACCGACATCACCGAGCTCAAGCAGATGCAGGCCGACCTGGAAGAGGCCATGCGCAGCAAGGACCGCTTCCTTGCCACCATGAGCCACGAGCTGCGCACCCCTCTAACCAGCATCCTCGGCTACAGCGAGACCCTCGCCGGCACAGCGCTTAGCAGCGGGCAGATGGAGCAGCTGCAGAATATCCAGATTTCGGGCAAGTCGCTGCTGTCGCTGATCAACGACATTCTCGATCTGTCGAAGATCGAATCGGGCAATTTCACCGTCGACCACAACCCCTTCAACCTGCAGCAGTTGCTGCGGGATGTGATTGCCGTGTTCCGCGTCCGCGCCAGCGACGATCAGGTCGATCTGCGCCTCCTTACCGAAGAGCAGCACCCCACCGCCGCCTGGCAGCTGATCTCCGACAGCAACCGCCTGCGCCAGGTGCTGATCAACCTGGTGGGCAACGCGGTCAAGTTCGGCAAGGGCAAGAGCGTGAGCCTGGATGTGCGTTACGGCGAGCTGAACAACGGCCAGGTTGAGGTGCATTTCCGCATCGAGGATACCGGCATCGGTATGTCGCCGGAGGTGATCAAGCGCCTGTTCCGCCCCTTCGAGCAGGCGGACAACAGCATCTCCCGCCGCTTTGGCGGCACCGGCCTGGGGCTATTCATCTCCCAGCAACTGGTGGAGCTGATGGGCGGCCACATCAAGGTGGAGAGTGAAGAGGGCAAGGGCAGCTGCTTCAGCTTCAGCCTGCCGATGGAATGCTCGCAACTGCCCGCCAGCACCCTCACCGACCCGCAAAGCCCGCAGATCGTCCCCAGCCTGCAAGGGCGGGTGCTGGTGGCCGACGATACCCCGGAAATCCGCCGCCTGATCGAAAGCCTGGTGCGATCCACCGGCGCCGAGGTGGTCAGCGCCGAGGATGGTCAGCAGGCCTTCGACCGCGCCATGGGCGACAGCTTCGACCTGATCCTGATGGACATGCAGATGCCCAACATGAACGGCATCGAGGCCACCAGCCTACTGCGTCAGCTGGGCAACGAGACGCCGATCTACGCCCTCACCGCCAATGTCATGCAAAGCCACCGTGACCAGTTCCACGAGGCCGGCTGCAACGGCTTTCTGGTCAAACCCATCGAGCGCAAGAACCTGTTCGATGCGCTGGCCCAGCACCTGCAACCCGGCAGCGGCACGCCTGCAGCCCTGAGTGACGAGGACCCCATGCTGGAAGCGCGGCCGATTTTCATCGAGGGATTGGCAGAGAAGATCGAAAACCTGGTCAACCAGCTGATGGCGCAGGACTGGGAGG
>JADGBD010000303.1:1981-3066 GCA_015231665.1 Gammaproteobacteria bacterium | reverse complement strand
GCAAACTGGACCAGGCCCGCGAAGAGGTTGGCAAAGGGGGGATTGTCTGGCAGCGGACGGGTTACTAGCTCAAAAGCGGTCGGAAACAGTCGCCGAGCTTTGAGGCTGATCTCTTCCAGCACAGGCAGGGGGTCATAGTGCATTCTGCCCGCAGGGTAGATCACTGGCTGCCAATCCCTGCGGGAAACCCGGCCCAGGGTCTGGATGTCTTCGATAAGGGGGCGGCCGTGGTGGCTGATGCTGGCGGTCAGCAGGGGTAATACCGCCTCAGCTCCCCAGCTGGCCAACTCCTCCAAGGGCAGCACATTAAGCAAATGGTCCACACTGTTATCCCCTTGCAGCAGATAAAGCGCCTGGGCTCCGTGGCCGGACGGGGTTGGCCAACAAGGGGGCCTTTGGCCTGTGGGCCAGCGCTTCGCTTGAAAACCGCTGCTGGCCTTGCCCAAATCGTGCAAAAAGGCGAGCACCGAAAGGCGGGCGATATCCTGATCATCCAAGGACCGGCCAGCGGCCACTGCCAGAGCGCGGCCTATGCAGGAACAGCGACAGAGAGCCGCAAAACAGCAGGCCACATCGGTCATGTGATCCGCCAAAGGCAGCCAACCTGGCGGCAACTTATTCCGGTCGAGCTTTCCAAAAGCGGCTTCTGATTGCATTTGCATTTATATCCCTATGATTCCGTTATCCTGACAAGGGCGACGCCAACTGTCAGATGAAGCCCCTAGTCTCTACCGGGCAAAGGGGAATTTCAATGGTCGATCTACCCGCCCCAAGCGCCATTGAAGGGACTCGAATTTTTCTGTGCGCTCTGTGGCTAAATGCTCTTTCTCTGGGTATCGGTTATTCTTCACGCCAGCACCCCGCCTTTGCCAACTCAGCGCCTTTGCTGGCGCAATGGATGAGAACACTATGCCCTCTGACAGCCCCCTGATCCTGGTCGACGGCTCCTCTTACCTGTTCCGCGCCTACCACGCCCTGCCGCCGCTGACCAACCGCCAGGGCGAGCCCACCGGCGCCATCGTCGGCGTTGCCAACATGCTGCGCAAGCTGCTGCAGGAATACCGCCCCAGCCAGATGGCGGTGGT
>JADGBD010000303.1:0-1881 GCA_015231665.1 Gammaproteobacteria bacterium | reverse complement strand
CCGGAGCAGATCATCGACTTTCTCGCCCTCACCGGCGACAGCAGCGACAACATCCCCGGCGTGCCCAAGTGCGGCCCCAAGACCGCCGCCAAATGGCTGGAGCAATACCAGACCCTGGATAACCTCATGAATCATGCCGATGCGATTGGCGGCAAGATCGGCGAGAGCCTGCGCTCCTCGCTGGACTTTCTGCCCCTGTCGCGCCAGTTGACGACCATCAAGCTGGATGTGGCACTGCCGCTGGGACCGGATGATCTGCAACTGCAGGCGCCAGACCGTGCCCTGCTGCGCCAGCACTATGAGCGCATGGAGGCGCGGCAACTGCTGGCCCAGCTAGAGCGCGAAGAGAGTGGTGAAGCCACCACTCAGTCAACACCCGCAGCGCCGTTCGCCTGCCATTATCAGACCCTTCTCGACCAGGCAGAGCTGGATGCCTGGGTCGAACGCCTGCAGCAGGCCGAGCTGTTCGCCTTCGACACCGAGACCACCAGCCTCGACTGCATGCAGGCGCAGGTGGTGGGCCTGAGCTTCGCCATTCAGCCCGGCGAGGCGGCCTATGTGCCCCTGGCCCATACCGCGCCGGGCAGCCCGGAGCAGCTCGATCGCAACGCCGTGCTGGCCCAGCTGAAGCCCCTGCTGGAAGACCCGGCCCGCGCCAAGGTGATGCAGAACCTCAAGTACGACACGAGCGTGCTGGCCAACCACCAGATCCGGCTGCAGGGGGTGATTCACGACTCCATGCTGCAATCCTATGTGCTGGAAGCCGCCGCTCGTCACGACATGGACAGCCTGGCCGAGCGCCATCTGGGGGTGAAGACCATCCATTTCGAGGACATCGCCGGCAAGGGCAGCAAGCAGCTCAGCTTCGACCAGATACCCCTGGAGCAGGCCGGCCCCTACGCCGCCGAGGATGCCGACATCTGCCTGCGCTTGCACCAGCACCTCTGGCCGCGATTAGAGGCCGAGCCCGGCCTGCGCGCGGTCTATGAGCAGATCGAGATCCCCCTGGCACCGGTGCTTTCCCGCATCGAGCGCACCGGCGTGCGCATTGATGCCGCCATGCTGCGCCAGCAGAGCGGCGAGCTGGCCCGGGGCATGGCCGAGCTGGAGCAGCAGGCCTATGCTGTGGCCGGGCGGCCGTTCAACCTGGGCTCACCCAAGCAGATCGGCGAGATCTTCTTCGACGAGCTGGGTCTGCCGGTCAAGGCCAAGACACCAAAGGGCGCGCCCTCCACTGCCGAATCCGTGCTCGAAGAACTGGCCGAGGACGGCCATGAGCTGCCGCGGCTGATCCTGCAACACAGGGGCCTGAGCAAGCTCAAATCCACCTACACCGACAAGCTGCCGCGCATGATCGACCCGACCAGCGGCCGGGTGCATACCTCCTACCATCAGGCCGTGGCCGCCACCGGCCGGCTCAGCTCGTCCGACCCCAACCTGCAAAACATCCCCATCCGCAGCGAGGAGGGTCGACGCATCCGTCAAGCCTTCGTGCCCGAGCCGGGCTTTGTCATGCTGGCGGCGGACTACTCGCAGATCGAGTTGCGCATCATGGCCCATCTGTCCGGCGATCAGAGCCTGCTGGACGCCTTCGCCCGCGGCGAGGACATCCACCGCGCCACCGCTGCCGAGGTCTTCGCCGGTGGCGACCTGGACGCGGTCACCCCGGAGCAGCGGCGCAACGCCAAGGCGATCAACTTCGGTCTCATCTACGGCATGTCCGCCTTCGGCCTGGCCAAGCAACTGGGCATAGAGCGCCAGTTCGCCAAGGAATACGTCGATCTCTATTTCCACCGCTATCCGGGCGTCAAGGCCTTCATGGACCGCACCCGGGCTCATGCCCACCAGCAGGGCTATGTCGAGACCCTGTTCGGCCGCCGC
>JADGBD010000302.1 GCA_015231665.1 Gammaproteobacteria bacterium | reverse complement strand
GCTGGGGTCATGGCACCTTCGACAGCAGCATCCGCGCCGCTCGCGAGGCCGGGGTCAAGTCCGCCTACCTCACTCACCACGAACCCACCCGCAGCGATGATGCCCTGGAAAAGATCTTCGCCGAGGCCTTGGAGCGTAATCAGGTAGGCGAGGGCGATCCGCAGTTTTACCTGGCCCGGGAGGGGCTCAGGGTCGAGCTCTGAGGTCTGGCTGGATGCAAAAAGGACGTGGAGGTCAGCTACCTCTGCGTACAGTGCTCAGACAGTGAAGCCCCTCGCCCCCCAGGGGAGATGGGTTGGGGAGAGGGGACAAATCACTTCACACACTACTTCTTACAGAGCTTGAACTGACCAATCAAGTGGTTGAGCTGGCTGGCCAGGCGGGCCAGTTCCTCGCTGACGCTGGAGGTGCGTGAGGCGTCTTCCGCGGTGTTGTCCGCCAAGCGGGCGATGTGGGAAATGTTGTGGCTGATGCTTTCGGTGACGGCAAACTGCTCTTGTGCCGCCACATCCATCTGGGTGTTGAGCTGGCGGATGTCGGTGACTATGCCGCTGATGGTGCTCAGATTGGTGACCGCCTGCTGAACCTGCTCGCTGCGTTCCTGGGCGCTCTTGCGCGCCGTTTGCATGGCGCTTACCGCTTCTTTGGCGCCCTGCTGCAGCTGGGCGATCATGGATTCGATCTCCTGGGTCGATTGATGCGAGCGGTTGGCCAGGTTGCGCACCTCGTCGGCAACCACGGCAAAGCCACGGCCCATCTCGCCGGCGCGGGCGGCCTCGATGGCGGCATTCAGCGCCAGCAGGTTGGTCTGCTCGGCAATCGCCTTGATTACATCCAACACTCCGCCGACATCGGTGGAGCGGTGCGCCAGTTGTTCGATGACCGTAGCGGCGCGAGAAATCTCATCCATCAGCTGCTGGATGCCGCGGATGACCTCGGTGGTGATCTGGGTGCCCTGGGCAGCCTCGTTATCCGCGGTTATCGACACCTCGGCAGCGCGCTGGGCGTTTTCCCGCACCTGGTTGGCGGTGGCCGAGAGTTCGTTGATGGCGGTGGCTACAGAGTCTGTCTCGTTTTGTTGCTGCAGCACGGCGTTGGCGGTTTGTTCTACCACCTGGGTGATTTCCTTGGCCGACTGGTTCAGCTGATGGCTGGTTTTGGTCACCTCCTGCAAGCTCTGATGGAAGCGTTCGACCATGTGGTTGAAAGCGAGGGAGACCCGGCCGACCTCATCGTTTTCTTCGACATCGATACGGGTGCAGAGGTCGGCCTCATCGGAAATCCGCGCCATGCTCCGCTCCAGCCGCTGTAGCCGGCTGCTGACCAGATGGCGGAAGAGCCAACCAAACAGCAACAGGCCGATGACAAACAGCAGGGAGTTGACCAGCAGATTTTCCAGCAGGCCGGCATGAATTCTGGCGTCCATCTCGGCCAGTGACATATCGATACGCACGGTGCCCAGCACGGTGCCTTCCTTGACCTGATGGCAGGTCAGGCAGTTGGTGCCGCTGTAGTTGCTGGAGGCCTTGAGCGGGCGCAGCACGCTGAGGGTGCGGCCGTCTTCGTTGTTGCCGATGAGGGTGATTTCTTCACCATCCAGGGCACGTTGGTCGAGATCATCATTGGGCAATTCATGGGGACGGGGCTCACTGGCATTGAGCAGGGGGTCCACCCCCTGTTTGCGGATGATGCGCGCATCCAGGATGTTGGCTTGATTGAGCACCTTGTCCCTGAGTACATCACGCTGGGACATGGTGCCGGTAAGCATCATGGTGTTGACCCCATCGAAATAGGATTGGGCCGTGCTGTGGAGCATGTCCACCAGAACCTGATCGATCATCTCCTGCTCGTTGCTCATGGTGAGCAGGGTGGAGGCACTAAAGATTGTCAGAAAACCGGCGGTAAAGGCGCCAAGGATTTTGGTCTGGATACTGATGTTCTTGTCATTCATGGTTATCAGGCCTGAGAGGATCGCTTCAAGGATAACGGCAGAAACCGCCAATACCTTAGGTTTCAAAATGCTTTTAGCAGGTTGCGTGCCATTACGAAAGTGATCTCTGGATTTTGCCCTGCCCTGGAGCCAGTTGCTGGAGGCCGAAGCAAAAAAAAGCGGGCTGCTGCCCGCTTTCTTGTTTAGAACTGCCGAATTTAGAAGGAAGGTGAGCTGCCCAGCAGCATGGCGGCGGGGTCTCGCTGGACCTCACCCTGGGCCAGCATGGCTTGACTGGGGTTGCTAAAGAAGCTCTCGCGGATGTTGGTCAGCACACTGCGGGCCTCGGCCTCAGACTGCAGCGTCGTGGTCTGGACGTTGCTGGGGGTCTGGGTGGTCAGGGTCAGCTCAGGGTTGTTGTTCTGCGTCGAGGCGCTGGCTTCCGCAGGTGGGGTTGGCCGAGTGGTCTCTGCTGGCGCCGCGATGGGGCTGCCCGGGGCCTGCTGCTGCAGGCTGGCATCACGGACCGGACTGCTCAGGGTGTTGGCAGTATCGTTTCCAATGGGCGTAAGCATGGGAATACTCCTAAAGTGCGTCAAATTTCTGTTGGCCAGTTGGCCGGTGTTGCTTCTGTAAATGCTTAAGCAATGATCGGGCCAACTCGCCCAAGACCATCCAGCTCTCCATCCGGTCGGTCCCTAAAGAGAAACTTAGCACCAAATGGCCAGTTTTGCCATGGCCGATTTGTCATGCTGGGGTGGAAATTTGGGGTCTTGCAGGTTTCGACAGGGGATTTTACGCCGAGTTCAGCGGGGGTTTGCCCACTATTTCCGGCGCTGGTGAGACCGTGAAACAGCATTGCTGCTGCCAATCGTCCTAGTCGCTCCGAGCGCCTGCGCGGAAGTTTGTTTATAGACAAGGCGATCTTTGCCCGAGCAAGCGCTCGGGGCTCCCAGGCTGTAGTCCGGATGAAAAGCAGCGGAATCAGGAGTTGGCGCAGGCTTTTTGCGGGCGAGGCCACCCGCGCTCCCGATGGTTTCGGCGTCGGGGTTACTGTGAAACAACATTGCCACCTGCCAATCTGGGAGCTTCGAGCGCTGGCTGCGGAGGTGTAACGGGGTAGCCATGTCTAACGGCAACCCCGGATTCCGCTGCACAG
>JADGBD010000301.1:503-3108 GCA_015231665.1 Gammaproteobacteria bacterium | reverse complement strand
AGCGGAGCCGAAGCCAGCCGCCGTTCGCTTCGGCTTCGCTCAGCGAACGTCTAAGCCAAGGCCGCCGGGTAGGCTTTAGACCTACGGGTATAGCTGAGTCTGGTGGGTAATCAGGAAACTTGAAGCCTTTCTTCTCGCGTCGGGGCTCGGGTTTCGGGACTCGGGGATTGCCGCGGATGTTTCGCAGTTATGCCCCTGAGTGCATTTGGCGACTGGGGATGGCTGCTGATATGATCCACATCCGCCGATGCACTTGGTTGCATCTAATTGGAGTGAAGTCGGGTAAACCCACGCTACATCTGGGGGAGTTTTTCATGAGAACAACAGGGACGAAGTCAGAAGCCCTCATTCGCGGACTTTTGCTGGCCTGCTTGGCCCTGGCGGTGCTGGCGCCGCCGTTGGCGGCACAGGCACAGGCGCAAAATCAACCCTTGATCATTGCCCACGTGGCCCCCACCACCGGCCGCTTTGCCCTGCATGCCGAGGCCGACCGGCGCGGGGTGGAGATGGCCATCGAGGAATACAACGCCCGCGGCGGCGTGCTTGGGCGTGAGCTGGTGCTGATCTCCCGCGACCCCAGCCTGGAGCCGGAGCAGGCGGCTAAGGTCGCCGGCGAGCTGATCGAACACACCGATGCGGCCTTTCTCATCGGCGCCATCAGCTCCGGGGTGGCGGCGAGCATGTCCGCGGTCTGCCAGGAAAAGGGCATGATCTTCATCAACACCAATTCTTCGGCGCCCTCTGAATCCCTGGAAAACGCCCACCGCAGCAAGTTCGTTTTCGATGCCCACGGCGCCAACATCAACCGCGCCCTGCTCAAATACGCCCTCGCCAAGCAGGACTCCAAGCGGGTGCTGCTGCTGTCTGAGGACGACCTGTTCGGCCGCAGCAACGCCGAGGCGATGAAGCCCTACATCGCCGAATACGGTGGCCAGGTGGTCGGCGAGGTGCTCGCCCCCGAGGACATGCCCGACCCCAAGGCCCTGCTGCGCCAGGTGGCGCAGATTCCCGCCGACGTGGTGGCGGTGAGCATCAGCGGCGACAACCAGATCAAGCTCTTCTCCCAGATCGACCCGGCGGTGCTCGAGCGGCAGGCCTGGATCGTCGGTGAGGTGGACTGGGAGGAGCTCTACCCGGCACCGGGCACCCCGCGGCCGCTGTTTGGCACCACCTGGGCCTGGCATCTGGACACCCCCGGCACCGTGGCCTTTGTCGATCGCTACCGCCAGCGTTACGGTCACACCCGGCTGGCTTATCCCGGCGATGTCACCCATGCCGCCTACTTGGCGACCAAGGCTCTGCTGGAGGCCATCACCCGGGCCGGCAGCACGGATAATCACGCCGTGATCGCCCAGCTTGAAGCCTACCGCGCCAGCGCTGCCGAGCGCATGCAGCACGCGCCGGCCTGGATGGACCCGGTCAGCCACCATCTGCAGCAAAGCGTCTATATCGCCCGCTGGAATCCGCGCAGCACCCGCCCCGAGCTGGGGCTGGAGATCCTCGGCCATGTGCCGCCGGAGGAGGCCCGCCTGGAGCAAGAGGCGCAGACCCGGCTTGAGCCCCTGGCCGAAACCCCGCGGCTGGCCAGATGAACCTACGCCTCGGGCTGATTGCCCGGATTACCCTGCTGGTGCTGCTGATCGAGGTGGTGGCCTTTACCGCCATGGGCTGGCTGTATCTCGAGCGCTACAACCGCTTTGCTGAGGATCATCTGTTCTCCCGCTTCGAACTGGTGGCGGACATGCTCGGTCGCGATGACCTCGCAGTCAGCGCCATTGCCCGGCCGAGCTTCATGCAGGGGCTGCTGGAAGTGCCCTACCTCAGCGGCCTGGTGGTTGGCGGCAACGGTCGCGTGCTGGTCTCCACCGATCCCCGGCAGTTGGGCCAACTCGCCGCCAAGCTCGATGGATTCGATCCCGCCTGGTTTGGTCGGGAGCGGGCCGGGCCGCAGTATCTGCTGGAGGGTGAGCGCCTCACCAGCGTGCTCAAGGTCTTCAGCCAGGGCTCCGACCGCCTGCTCTACACCCTGGTGCTGCAGGTCAGCAAGGCGGAGATGCTGGCGGAAAAGGCACGCATCATCAGCCTCGGCCTGATCGCCTCCCTGGCATTTATCCTCCTCAGCTCCCTGGGCATAGTCGTCATCACCCAGGGCTTTCAGCGTAATGCCCGTGCCGTAGAGGCCTTCAAACAGAAGCTCGAGCAGGTACTCTGGGGCAGTGGCGATGCCTGGTGGGAGTGGAACCTGCAGACCGCCAAGGTCCATTTCGATGGACGCCTCGGCGAGATTCTCGGCTGCAGCAAGGAGCAGCTGGAGGAAGATCAGCTGAGCTGGGAGCGGCTGATCCACCCGCAGGACTTGATCAGTTTCAGAGCGGAACTGGAGGAGCATCTGCAGCAGGGCGAGGAACACTTCAGCGCCCGTATCCGCGTGCGTTGCCACAACGGCGACTGGAAGTGGCTGCAAAGCCGCGGCCGGCTGGTGGAGCGGGATGGCCGGGGCCGGCCGCTGCGTCTCACCGGCACCCTCAGCGACATCAGCCGGCAGGTGGCGCAGGAGGACGAGTTGCATCTGGCGCAGACGGTGTTCGACCACATCGATCAGGCG
>JADGBD010000301.1:0-469 GCA_015231665.1 Gammaproteobacteria bacterium | reverse complement strand
GGTCAACCCGGCCACCTGCCGCATCAGCGGCTACAGCGTCGAGGACCTGCTCGGTCAGGACCCCAAGATCTTCTCCTCCGGCCGCCAGAGCCGCAATTTCTATGCGGAAATGTGGCGCGCCCTGGAGGAAGAGAGCGCCTGGGAAGGGGAAATATGGGACCGCAGCAAGACCGGGCGCATCTACCCCAAGTGGTTGAGCATCAAGCTGATTCGCGATCAGGCCGGGCAGGTCAACCAGTATGTGTCGATCTTCAAGGACATCACCGAGCGCAAGGAGACCGAGGAGCTGATCTGGCGCCAGGCCAACTTCGATGCCCTTACCGGGCTGGCCAACCGCAACCTCTTCCACAGCCGCCTGCAGCAGGAGCTGGAGCTGTGCCAGCGCAGCGCGGGCCGGTTGGCGGTGCTGTTCATCGACCTCGACGGCTTCAAGGACGTCAACGACAGCCTCGGCCATGGTGCCGGCGAC
>JADGBD010000300.1:1786-3109 GCA_015231665.1 Gammaproteobacteria bacterium | reverse complement strand
ATCTACAACGGCCGCCTGATCGCCAACCCTCGGCCAGCCGGGGGACATGCGCTGGCCTATTCGGTACTCGGGGCTGACCTGCTGGGGCCATTCCAGCGCGGTCGAGGCGGGCCTGGTGGTTGGTGGATCATCGACGAACCCGAACTGCACCTGATCCGCGACATCGAGGTGCTGGTGCCGGACATTGCCGGCTGGCGTAAGGAACGCATGCCCCAATTGCCCCGCGGTCACCGCTTTGAGGTGGTGCCGGATTGGGTCTGTGAGATCCTCTCGCCGGCCACCCAGCGGCGCGACCGGGCAGAGAAAATGGCCATCTACGCCCGTCACGGGGTGGGCTGGCTCTGGCTGCTGGACCCCAATTACCGCACCCTGGAGACCTATCAGTTGCAGGACGGGCACTGGCTGAACCTGGCCAACTATGCTGGTGATGACAAGGTCAGCGCCGCGCCCTTTGACGCCATCGAGCTGGAACTAGGAGACCTCTGGCTGGAGCCGGAAGACCCTGACAATAAGGACGCAGAGGACGCTGAGTAGCGCAGAGATCGCAGAGCTAAAATGGTTCGGACTGAGCTGAAAATCTAAACTTTGCGATCTCTGCGCTTCTTTGCGCTCTCTGCGTCCTGAATTTCTATCAACTCACACAACCGAGGAGAACCGCACCATGGCAAACGAAGGCTACCACGAGCCCGTGGAAGAACTGAGCGACGAAACCCGCGACATGCATCGTGCCATCGTCTCCCTGATGGAGGAGCTGGAAGCGGTGGACTGGTACAACCAGCGCGTGGATGCATGCAAGAATCAAGACCTCAAGGCCATCCTGGCGCACAACCGTGACGAGGAAAAGGAACACGCCGCCATGGTGCTGGAGTGGATTCGCCGCCAAGATCCCAGCTTCGACAAGGAGCTGAAAGACTATCTTTTCACCGACAAGACCATCGCCCACCACTGAGGGATTGACATGGCAAAACTGACCCGCGAAGACCTGTTCAGCCTGGAAGAATACGCCGAAGCCCGTCCGGCCTTTCGTTTACAGGTGATGGAGCATAAGAAAGATCGCCGTCTGGCCATTGGCGAGCATGCCATTCTGTATTTCGAAGATGCCCTGACGATGAAATATCAGGTGCAGGAAATGCTGCGCATCGAACGTATCTATGAAAAGGCCGGCATCCAGGAAGAGTTGGAGGTTTACAACCCGCTGATTCCCGATGGCAGCAACTGGAAAGCCACCTTCATGATGGAGTACAGCGACATCGACGAGCGTAAGCGGATGCTTGCCAAGCTCATCGGTGTCGAGCAGAAGCTCTATGTGCAGGTTGAGGGCTT
>JADGBD010000300.1:0-1776 GCA_015231665.1 Gammaproteobacteria bacterium | reverse complement strand
GACCTGGACCGCGCCACCGAGGCCAAGACCTCATCGGTGCCCTTTGTCCGCTTTGAGCGGAGCCCGCCGATGTGCGCGGCGGTCAAGCAGGGCGCGGCGATCAAGGCTGGCATCGACCACGATGCCTACCGCGAGGAAGTGGTGGCGCCGGAGAATGTGCGCCAATCCCTGACGGCGGATCTGGACTGAAGCTTTTGAGTCATTGGCGACAGAGCCACAGAGATCACAGAGGGCTCTTTGATTATCTCTGTGTCCTCTGTGCCTCTGTGGCTTAATTGACGACTACTCTGAGGACTGGCGATGAAAAAACAGCTGATTTTGCCCTTTTGTCTGCTGCCGCTGATCGGTTGCAGCGAAGAACCTACCCCAGTGGCGCCGGCACAGCAGGTGATAGAGAGCATAGCCGCAAACCCGGATGACGCCCTGGCTGAAGGGGAGGTGCCCGATGATATTGCCGCAGAGATCGAGGCCGATGAGGGGCATATAACCGAGTTGCAACAAGCTCAAACCGAGCCCCCTCAAACCGGGCCCCAGGCCCAGCCGCCCGGCAAGATGGAATCCCTCTTGGGGGGCGCGGGGGCGAGCATTGATGCTGCAGTTCAGGACGTAGTTCCGGCCCTGGAAGAAACCGGGGCGGCAATCAAGCAGGGTACCGAGCAGGGGATGAAAAAGGGCGCTGAGGTGGTCGATGCCCTCTCAGCAGAAGGCGGCAAGCTCATGGATGAGGAGGTGAAACCCGCCCTCAAACACGGCGGTGAGTTGCTTGATCAGGCTGCCGAAGCGGCCAAGCACAAGGGCGCAGAGCTGATGGATGCCCTCAAGTCGGTCACACCTCCGCCCGCATCGACCAGTCCGCCGGCCCAGCAACTGCCGCCCGGCCAGCCGATGTAGCCCAGATGAGCCAAGCCACCGGCCTTTCCCCGGGCGAGAGCATGCAGGTCGAGATTCTGCAAACCCGCGACATCCCCGCGGGTTTTTTGCGTGTGCGCAGCTACCAGCTACGTCACAGCCTATTTGCCGGCGGCCAGAGCGAGCCGCTCCAGCGGGAATGCCTGCAGGGCCTGGGTGCCGCCTCGGTGCTGCTCTACGATCCCAAACGGGATCAGGTGGCCCTGCTGGAGCAGTTTCGCATCGGTGCCTATGTGGGCTCCGCTGGCGACGCGGCTCAGTCTTGGCTGCTGGAGCCGGTTGGCGGCCACATAGGCCCGGGTGAAACCCCGGAGCAGGTGGCAAGACGCGAGTCCATCGAGGAAGCCGGCGCTCAACTTCAGGAGTTGATCCCCATCTGCTCCTTCTGGGTCAGCCCAGGCCTGTCAGATGAGCAAATCCACCTCTACTGCGGCCTGATCAATGCAACCCATCTGGGCGGCATCCACGGTCTGCAGCATGAGCACGAGGACATCCGCGTCAGCCTCATGCCCGCCGAACAGGCCATCGCCGAGCTCTACTCAGGACGGGCCAATTCCACCAGCATCATCATTGCCCTGCAGTGGCTGGCGATGAATCGTCAGGCCTTGCGGGATAAGTATCGCTAATCAAGCTCAAACTCAGCGAATTAAAAAACCGGATCGCAAAGAACGCAAAGGAAGCGCAAAGAGCGCGAAGAATTAGTTTTTTAAATCAGCAGGTTGCTTTGAATTGGCGGTCCTTTCAGCAGTTGGCTCTGCAAAATGTCTTGAATTTTCTCCGTGCGCTCCGTGGCTCTGTGGCTAAATTCTTCTTTGCGTTAATTCGCGTTCCTGCAGGGGTCAATTATAAGAGTCTGACCTATACTCC
>JADGBD010000299.1 GCA_015231665.1 Gammaproteobacteria bacterium | reverse complement strand
GCTGCCAGCCAAGCCAAGTCCGCCCGGCTGCTGCACCGGCTGCCGCTGCTGCTGGCGCTGGGGTTTGTCGGCTACTCATTGGGTCTGCTGGGCTACAGCGCCTATTCCTGGCAGCAGATGAAGCGCGACATCGACCGCTACCTGCTCGCCGACAGCGCCCGCCAGGCCTCGGCCCTGGCTGATCTCGGCGATCTGCTGCGGGAAAAGGCCAAAAGCCTGGCCAATCTCAGCGAGGTCAGCAGCTACCTGATCAACCGCGACCTCGGCATGTCCATGCGCTACGGCCTGGGTGCCAGCCTGCAGGCGATCGAGCAGCGCTTCAAGCAACAGCTGCAGCGCGACCCCAGCGGCCAGACCCTGCGCATCCTCTATCTGGATGAAACCGGCAAGCCCCTTGCCGACACCCACCCCGGCAGCCCCCTGCCCCGGCTGCCGCATCTGGGCAGCGACACCGAGCGGGTCGCCATCCACATCGACCAACCCCAGGCCCAGCTGATCTGCCGCGCCTGGGTGATCCACAAGAACGCCAAGGCCGGCAGCCTGGTCAGCGTCAGCTCCGCCCGCCTGCTCTACCGCAACCTGATCTCCGACCCCGCCAAGCAGCAGCGCGAATTGCTGCTCACCCAAGAAGGCGAGGAACTGCTCGGCAGCGACGCCAACCCCCTGCCGCCGAAACTGCGCCATATCAGCCACCTGAGCCCGCCGGGCCAGGTGCAGGAAACCCGCCTGCTGAGCAACGACGGCAGCCTGCTGATCCGCACGCCGATCCGCGACCTGCCGCTGGAGCTGATCAACCTGCTGCCCAAGGCCCAGGCCTACGCCGGCATCCCCAAGACCCACAGCCTGCTGCTGGCCGGGCTGATGCCGCTGCTGCTGGTCGCCGCCGCTCTCTACCTGGAGCGCCTGCGCGCCGGTGCCGAGCGCCTGCAAAACGAGGTACTGCTAGCCGAACAAAAGCAGCAATCGGCGGAAGAGCGCAACCGCGAGCTGGCGGCGGAAATCTACCGCCGCACCCTGCTCGAGCGCGCCCTCTCCGCCAGCGAGGAACGCTGGCAGCTGGCGGTGGAAGGCACCAACGACGGCATCTGGGACTGGGACCTGCAGAGCGGCAAGCTGTTTTTCTCCGAGCGCTGGGTGAGCATGCTCGGCTACCCGCGCAACCACTTCGAAGGCAAGGTCAGCGAATGGCAGGACCTGCTCCACCCCGAAGACGAGGACCGGGTACTGGAAATCCTCCAAGACCACCTGCAGGGCAAGACCCAGTTCTTCCAGGCCGAATTTCGCCTGCGCTGCGCCGATGGCAGCTACACCTGGATTCTCGGCCGCGGCAAGGCCCGCTTCAACGACTGGGGGGTGGCGGTGCGCATGGCCGGCTCCCACACCGACATCAGCCAGCGCCGCGCTGCCGAAGAGCGGATTCAGGACCGCAACGAGCAACTCGACGCCATCTTCGCCCTCAGTCCCGACGGCTTCGTCTCCTTTGACAGCAACTTTTGTGTCAAATACGCCTCACCGGCCTTTCTGCGCCTGACCGACCTGGAGCTGACCGAGATCATCGGCCTGAACGAAACCGACTTCTCTGCCCGCCTCATCGCCGCCTGCATCGATCAGGCCCGCTTTCCCGGCATGGAGGTCCTGCGTCAGGCCGCCCGCAGCCAGAACCGCAAGGGCGCCGAGGTCAAACGCCACCTCATCGAAATGGCCAGCGCCGGCAGCAAGGTGCTGCAGGTAGGCCTGCGCGAATCCGGCGCCGGCAGCGTCTCGCAGATTCTCTATTTCCGCGACGTCACCCACGAGACCGAGGTGGACCGGATGAAGAGCGAGTTTCTCTCCACCGCCACCCACGAACTGCGCACCCCCATGGCCAGCATCTACGGCTTCACCGAGTTGCTCATGTCGCGGGAGTTCGATGCCGCCAGCCAGAAGGAGTTTCTCGGCACCATCTTCCGCCAGGCCGAGCTGATGATCACCATCATCAATGAACTGCTCGATCTGGCGCGAATCGAGGCGCGCCGGGGCAAGGACTTTGTTCTCGAACCGCTGGACCCCTGCGTGCTCTGCCGTGAGGCGGCGGATGGTTTCAAACCCCCGGACAACCGGCCGGCGCCGCTGATCGGCGAGATGGCCTGCGATAAACCGATTCGCGGCGATCGCAACAAGCTCGCCCAGGCCCTCGGCAACGTGCTCTCCAACGCTTACAAGTACTCACCCGAGGGCGGGCCGGTGCGCATCGACTTTGTCGCCCCGGAGGCCGAGGGAGCCTTGGCGGGGATGATTGGCATCCGTATCAGTGACCAGGGCATAGGCATGCAGCCGAATCAGCTGGAACGGGTGTGCGAACGCTTCTATCGCGCCGACACCTCGGGTAAGATTCCCGGCACAGGCCTGGGCATGAGCGTGGTCAAGGAGATTGTGCAGCTGCACGGGGGCGACCTGAGCATCGACAGCCAGGTCGGCAAGGGCACCAGCGTCAGTCTCTGGTTGCCGGTGGTCAAGAGTGAATGAGCTGCCAATCCAGATGCAAGCCAGCGATGCGAACAAGCAGCAGACCCTTTTGGTGGTCGATGATAGCCCCGGTGTCTTGCACCTGGTCAGCAACTTGCTTAAACCGGATTACCGCATCAAGGCAGCCAATTCCGGTCCGTTGGGGCTGGAGGTTGCCAAGGCGTCGCTGCCGGATCTGATTCTGCTGGATGTGCTCATGGCCGAAATGGACGGCTATGAGGTCTGTCGCCGGCTCAAGGCCGATCCACACACCAGGGATATCCCGCTGATCTTTCTTTCCGCGCTAAATAGTGCCGAGGACGAGGAAAAGGGCCTCAGCCTGGGGGCGGCGGATTACATCAGCAAGCCCATCGGCGGTCCCATCCTGCGCGCCCGGATCAAAACCCAGCTGGAGATGAAGGCGGCGCGGGATTTTATTGCCGACAAGAATCGCTTTCTGGTCAACGAGGTGACCAAGCGCGCCAGGGAGGTGGATTTTGTCCAGGATGTCACCATCCTCGCCCTGGCCTCGCTGGCGGAAACCCGCGACCAGGAAACCGGCAACCATATCCGCCGTACCCAGCATTATGTTCGCGCCCTGGCCCAGCAGCTGCAGCACCACCCT
>JADGBD010000298.1 GCA_015231665.1 Gammaproteobacteria bacterium | reverse complement strand
CTCTTTGCCGAGGTGCGCGAGCGGGTCAGCGTGGCGGACGTACCCCAGCCCTTTCAGGGCAACGCCATCGCCCTGATCACCGCCGGACTGATGTCCATGGCCTTCATGGGCTTTGCTGGGCTGGTGGCCGGCTAGTGGTCGAAGCCATCCTGCTTTTTGCCCTGCTGGCGCTGGTGTTCGGCCTGCTGCTGGGTTATGCCGCGATCCGCTTCAAGGTGGAGGGCGATCCCATTGTCGACAAGATCGACGCCCTGCTGCCCCAGACCCAGTGCGGCCAGTGTGGTTATCCCGGCTGCAAGCCCTATGCCGAAGCCATCGCCAAGGGTGAGGTGGAGATCAACAAATGCGCCCCCGGTGGCCAGGTGACCATCATCGCCCTGGCCGATCTGCTCGGTCGCGAGCCACCGCCGGCGGACGCCGAGGTGATCGAAAAGCCCCCAGCGGTGGCCTGGATCGACGAGCAGACCTGTATCGGCTGCACCCTTTGCCTGCAGGCCTGCCCGGTGGATGCCATCCTCGGTGCGGCCAAGCACATGCACACCATCATCAGCAGCGAATGCACCGGCTGCGAACTTTGCCTGCCGCCCTGCCCGGTGGATTGCATCCACATGATCCCCATAGGCACGGACCTGAAACACTGGGGCTGGCCCTCGCCGAACAGACCCACAGCCGGGCCCAAGGCCAAGCCCGAAGCCGAACTGGCGCAGGAGCAGAAGGCATGAACCTGAATCCCGCCCCCGCACCCTCCGGTCGGCGCCTGTGGCGCTTCCACGGCGGCATTCATCCCCCTGGCGAGAAGGCGCTGTCCACCGCCGGGCCGATTGCCCCGGTCTGGCTGCCGGCCCTGCTGGTGCTGCCCCTGCAGCAGCACATCGGCAACCCGGCACAGCCACTGGTGGCGGTGGGTGATCGGGTGCTCAAGGGTCAGGAGATCGCCCGTGCCGATGGCGTGGTCAGCGCCGGCCTGCACGCCCCCAGCTCCGGCTGGGTACGTCAGATCGGCGATCACCCCATCGCCCACGCCTCGGGTCTGAGCACGCCCTGCATCTTCATCGAGACCGATGGCGAGGAGCGCTGGGCCGAACTGCCCGAGCCCATGACCGACTTCGCCCAGCGCGATCCCGGCGAGGTGCTGGCGCGCATCCGCTGGGCCGGCATCGTCGGCCTGGGCGGCGCCGCCTTTCCCAGCGCTTTCAAGCTCTCGCCCGGGCCGGATCGGCCGATTCACACCCTGATCATCAATGCCGCCGAGTGCGAGCCCTACATCAGCTGCGATGACATGCTCATGCGCCGGGATGCGGCCAAGCTGCTGGACGGAATTCGGATTCTGCGCCACGTGCTGGATGTCACCGGCGAATGCCTGATCGGCATTGAGGACAACAAGCCCGAGGCCATAGCCGCACTCAAGGCCGCCCTGGCGGCCGACCCCCTGCCCTCCACCGAGCTGGTGATCATCCCCACGGTCTATCCCAGCGGCGGCGAGAAGCAACTGATTCGCGTGCTCACCGGCCAGGAGCTGGCGAGCAAAAGCCTGCCCGCCCAGATCGGCATCGTCTGCCACAACGTCGGCACCACGGTGGCGGTGGCGGATGCGGTGCTGCGGGGCATTCCGCTGATCTCGCGGGTGCTCACCCTCACCGGCCGGGGACTGGCACAGCCGGGCAATCAGGAGGTGCTGATCGGCACCCTGGCGGCGGATTTGATTGCCGCACGCGGCGGCTACCGCCCCGGAGTTCAGCGTCTGATCCTGGGCGGGCCGATGATGGGCCCGGCCCTGCCCAGCGATCAGGTGCCCCTGACCAAGGCCAGCAACTGCCTGCTGGTGCCGGGGCCGGGCGAGCTCGAAGACCCCGGCGCGGCCGGGCCCTGTATCCGCTGTGGCCAGTGCGCTGAGGTCTGCCCGGTGCAGCTGCTGCCGCAGCAGCTTTACTGGTACGCCCGCTCCCGGGAAATGGACAAGGTGCAGGACTACAATCTGTTCGATTGCATCGAATGCGGCTGCTGCGTTCAGGTCTGTCCCTCGCACATCCCACTGGTGCAGTATTACCGCTTCGCCAAGACCAGCATCTGGAATCAGGCCGAGGAAAAACGCAAGGCCGAGCACGCCCGCCAGCGCCATGAGGCGCGTCAGGCCCGGCTGGAGCGGGTGGAGCGCGAGCGCAAGGAGAAGCTCAAGCAGAAGAACGAAGCCCTGCGCCAGAAAAGCGCCGGAGCCAAGGGCGATGGTGATGGCGATGCCGCACCGGCGGACCCGAAACAGGCGGCCATAGCCGCCGCCCTGGCCCGCGCCAAGGCGAAGAAAGCCGCCCTGGCCGAACAGGGAGTGGCGCCGAAGAACACCGAGCAACTCACCCCGGCCCAGCAAAAGCAGGTGGATGCGGCCCAACAGCGCCGCACCAAGGCAGCGGTCAAGCCGGCGCCAGATACAGACCCGGATGCAGCCCCGGATGCAGTCAAGCAGGAAGATGTAGAATAACGCCATGCAGTTTCAGGTCTTAAGCTCTCCCCATACCAGCACCGCGCCGCGGGTCAATCAGGTCATGCTGCAGGTGCTGCTGGCCCTGGTGCCGGCGATTGCGGCGATTACCTGGTTCTTCGGCTATGGCCTGCTGATCAACCTGGTCATCGCCAGCCTCACCGCCCTGGCCGCCGAGGCAGCGATGATGCGCCTGCGCCAGCGCCCAGCGCTGCCGGCCCTGGCCGATCTCAGCGCCCTGGTCACCGCCTGGCTGTTTGCCATTGCCATCCCCACCATCCTGCCCTGGTGGATGGTGGTGCTGGGCACTCTGTTTGCCATAGTGGTGGTCAAGCAACTCTACGGCGGCCTGGGCTACAACCCCTTCAACCCAGCGATGGCCGGTTACCTGCTGCTGCTGGTGTCCTACCCCATGGAGATGACCCGGCGACTGTCCTCGAACATTCCCCACGAGCACATGCCCGATCTGCTGCAGTCGCTGCAGCTGAGCTTTCTCCAACAACCGCCGCTGGGGGTGACCTGGGATGCCCTCACCGGCGCCACCCCGCTGGATGAGCTGCGCACCCAGCTGGCGATGGGCTTGCGGGTGGACCAGATCCAACCCGACTCCTTCTGGGGCCATCTGGCCGGCCAGCCCTGGG
>JADGBD010000297.1:1181-3123 GCA_015231665.1 Gammaproteobacteria bacterium | reverse complement strand
ATCGAATAGTTGCGGCGGCCAGAGGCAAAGCGCAGCACCAGGGCGGTAAATTTCTCCTTGGGATCAATCACCACCTCGCCCAAATCCTCAGCCGCCAGGCTCAGGGCCTGGGCCCACAGCTTGCAATCTTCCAGGAACAGCCGCGCCTGAATCTCATCCCGCGACGACACCCACTGGTCATAGCGCGCCCCGGCCACCGCCGTGCGCTCCACCAGGGGATAGGCCGTGGACCAGCTCAGGCCGATCTGGCGGCCCTTCTCCATCAGCTTCAGGCGTGCGCGGTCCATGATCCACGCCTCCTGATAGGGCAGGAAAATGGCGTCTGGGTTGGACGGGATGCACTTGGCATTGCCCTTGTGGCTCATGCCGCCATCCCCAGCAGGTCACGGCGGATCGCCTTGATCGTCTCGGGCGACACCCCGGCCAACTTGGCCGACTGCTCCATGGCGGCGGCTGCCTCGGCGATGGCCTCCTTGCGCACCTGTTCGCGCACCTCCAGCACATGCTTCTTCTGGCGAATGCTGGCATTGGTCAGGTGGGCGATATTCTTCGCCGCGCTGGACAGAATGGCCACGCGCTCGGCCAGCTCCATGCCCTCGTCACTGGCATCCTGCACCGACAGCAGCACCTCGAACAGCTCCGACTGCACCAGGCTGATCACCGCCGCCGAGCGGTGGTCCGCATCATCCGGCGCCGCCTCGGCAATCGCCCGGGCCGCCTCGGTACTGGCGCGGATCGCCGTCAGGCGCCGCTCCAGCTTCTGGCCATAGCGGTGCAGGCTGCTCTTGCCGATGCGCAGGCCCTGCTCGGCCAGGATCGTCTGCTCCAGATCCTCATAGCCGGAAAACCCAGCCTGAATCAGCAGGCGGTCAATCTCGGCGCGAACCTCGGCGGGCAGCTGGCTGATCTTGTCGCGGGCGGGCATAAATCACCAATACTTCTCGGGCCGCGCGATGCCGGGCTCGCAGGGCACGGTATACTCCGCCAGATCGATGCCCGTGCGGCTCAGGCGGGCGTGCCAGCGGCCATGTGGCTGCCGGTCCAGGTCCACCAGGTCGCGCGCCTCCAGATAATCCAGCGCCTGGCGCACCTCCAGGGGGGTGGCATCCGGGTACACCGCCTGCACCACCGCCAGGATGGACTCCTCGAATGCGCCGATGGGGCGGGCGTTATTCAGGGTCAGCACACCATGCCAGCGGATCGACTCACGGCGCACACGGGCTTGATCAACGGTCATTTTTTGCTCCTTCCAGACGGGCCAGTTCGATCTTCGAGGCCAGTGCATCCAGCTTGGCCTCGATCACCGACTGGCTGCGGATATGGTCCTCGCGGCGGACGTAGTTCACCGGCAGCTCGGCGCGCAGCTCCATCAGCTCGCGCTCCACCCGGCGCCACTCGTTGGTCTCACACTGCTGGGCATCGCGGATGCCCTCCAGGCGGCGGTCCAGATCGCGCACCAGGCGCTGCAAAAACCAGCGGATAATCCCCACCAGAAAACCGCTCCAGCTGATCAGCAGGCCCAGGCCCCAGGTAATCAAATTCCAATCCACGATCATCGGTGTAAATCCTCAGTGACCCAGCGCGCCAGCGCCCGCTGGCGTGCCGTGCACTGGTGATACAGCCCCGCCATTTTCACGTAGGCCTGCAGCAGCTGGCCCAACTCCGGCCCCGGCGGGGGCTTCAGCGGCGGGCAGGGCCGCACCAGGCTGACAGGCACAGGCCGCGCCAGAACCGCCGCGCGCGGCGGCTCGCGCCAGGCACAACCCGCACTCATCCAGGCGACAATCGCGATAACGCCCCACTTCCCCCACTTCCACATGACGCACCACCTCATTGGTCAAAGACTCCGTCAAAACCGCCAGCTGGCGTACCTCGGCATCCGCCTCGGCCAGCAGGGTCCGGTCAATCGCCGCCTGCTCGGCCGCCTCGGCAATGGCCCTAC
>JADGBD010000297.1:0-1135 GCA_015231665.1 Gammaproteobacteria bacterium | reverse complement strand
CCAGCCAGCCGCTAAAGGTCGCCACTGCCAACAGCACCAGCAACAACCCCAACTCCTGCAGCAAAAACCGGCTCATCGCCCCCCCTTGGCGCACAGCGCAAACTCCGCCTGGCGCCGCTTCGTCAGCCCCGCCAGCACCCGCCCTCCCGCCTTATTCCAGGGCAAAATCGCCCGGCAGGCGCCGGCGTAATCCTGCTGCTTCAGCCGCTGCACCAGGGACGAGCGGCAAAAGGCCGCGCTACCGATGTTATAGGTCAGGGACACAAAGGCATCCCACTCGTGCTGATGCAGCGGCACGTCGCCGATGCAGGCGCGCATCTGCTTTTGCATCGCATCGGCATCGGCCAGCAAGCGCACCAAGGCCCTCTCCGGGGTGATCTTGTCGCCCATCTTCACCCCCTGCGTGGTGCCAAAGCCGATGGTCGGCACTCCCACCGGGTCCTTGTAGGCCGCGCCGCGAAAGCCCTCATGGTTCGCAACCCCCACCAGCGCCGCGCCGGACAGGGCCAGTGCCGCCAGCGGCAGGCGTCCGAAGGACTTCACTGACCGACCTCCCGCGCCAGGCGTGCCAGCCGATCAGACCGTCCCCGCAGCGCATCGGCCTGCCGCAGTTCATCCTGCACCTGGCTCTGGCGGTCGGCATAGGGCGCGCGCTGGCGCATCGCGTTGGCGGCATCGCGCAGATGCCCCGCCCACTGGGTCAAAGCCAGCTGCAAGGCCGCGCCAGGCGACTTGCCGGCTGCCATCAAATCGGCTTGCAGGCGCGTCACCGCGTTTTCGTCGAAGGGGTCCAGGGATTTCAGATCGATCGGCATGGGATCAGGCTCGTGGTTCGTTGCCTGAATCATCCGGTCTGGGGGGAATGAGAAACACCCGGAAGGGGTTCCGGGTAGGCCGAAGGGATGGGTTTATCTAGCCTAGCGCCAGTTGGAACGAAAATGCAAATCTTTGGCCACTGTACGGGAGCAGAACGATATGATCGTTATTTTTGAAGTGTCCAATCCATTTAGAGCCAAGCCGAAGCTGGAACGGTTCAGCTTCGGCTGGCGCATTATTTGGCTGTGGTTCTCGTTCGCCGTATGGCCGCCCGTGACCATCAACACCATGCACAGGGCTTGGCTGAAGGACGAGCTTA
>JADGBD010000296.1 GCA_015231665.1 Gammaproteobacteria bacterium | reverse complement strand
CCGCCAGCGCCATGGCAACCTGGTGGAAACCCTGCTGGAGATGGAACCCAGCACGCGGCTACTGGTCATGGGCAAGCACGACGAGCATTTGAATGTGCATGTGGGCAGCCGCCTGGAGTCCGTGGTCCGCAGCCTGCACCGGCCCATTCTCATCACCACCCTCGCCTTTCAGCAGCCCAAGCGTCTGATGATCGCCTTCGATGGCCGCGACACCACCTGCAAAGGGGTGGATAGGGTCTCCGGCAGCCCTCTGTTCAAAGGCCTGCCCTGCCATGTGGTAATGGCCGGCGCCGACAACGCCAAGAACCGCGGCCATCTGCAATGGGCCCGGCATACCCTGGAAGCGGCCGAGTTCGAGGTGCACACCGCCCTCATCGCCGGCGAGGTGGAGCAGGTGCTCTGCGGCTACCGCGCCCAGCAACATATCGACATCCTCGTCATGGGCGCCTACGGCCACTCCGTGGTGCGGCGGTTTCTCATCGGCAGCACCACCACCAACGTCATCCGCAACGCCCAGGTGCCGGTGCTGCTGTTGCGCTGATTATCAGGCGGGATTCGTCAAGCCCCGCAAAAAGGCTTCCAGCTCTGCACTGGGTAGCGGCCTGCTGTATTTGTAGCCCTGCACTTGGTCGCAGCCCAGCTCCTGCAACAGCTGCTCTTGCTCCGAGGTTTCCACGCCCTCGGCGATCAGCCGCAGATTCAAGCCGCGCGCCAGGGCCACCAGGGCGCGGACGATAGTCAGGTCGCTGGCCTCGGTGGTCATCTGGCGGACAAAGGACTGGTCGATTTTCAGCTTGTCCAGGGGGAAACGGCTGAGGTAGGCCAGCGAGGAGTAGCCGGTGCCGAAGTCGTCGATGGCCAGCTGCAGGCCAATCGCCTGCAGGGCTTGCAGGCCTTGGATGGCCTGATCCAGGTCCTGCATGGCGGCGCTTTCGGTGATTTCCAGTTCCAGCCACTCGGCGGGCAGCCCGGTCTCGCGCAGAATCTGCTGCACCAGCTCGGGCAGCCCGGGGTCCTGAAACTGACGTGCGGAGAGGTTCACCGCCATCACCAGCGGCGGCAGTCCGGCCTCGCGCCAGGCCATGGCTTGAGTGCAGGCGCGGCGCAGGATCCATTCGCCCATGGGCAGGATCAGGCCGGTCTCCTCCGCCAGGGGAATAAAGTCGGCCGGTGATACCAGGCCGCGCTGGGGATGACGCCAGCGCACCAGGGCCTCGACCCCGGTCAGCCAGCCGCTGGCCAGATCCAGCTGCGGCTGATAGAACAGCTCCAGCTCGTCACGGGGCTGGGCCTGGCGCAGATCCTGTTCCAGTTCCAGCCATTCCAGGGCGCGCTGATCCATCTCCGGGCTGAAGTGCAGCAAGCCCTCGCCATTGGCCTGCAACAGCTGCTGCAGAGCGCTGTGGGCGCGGCGCATGAGGCGGTCGGCATCCTTGCCATCGCGGGGAAAATGGCTGGCGCCGAGAGATAGCGTGAACACCAGTTCGCGTCCGGCCAGGTCCAGGGGCTGCAGCATGCTCTGTTGCAATTGCCGGCTCAGTGCCTGGCTGGCATCGAGGGAATCCGGTGTTGTCAGCAGCACGGCGAAGAGTTCGCCTTCGAAGCGAAACAGCCGGCTGTCATCGGCGGCGGCAGTCAAGGCCTGACTCAGGCGTTCGGCGCTGGCGCGCAGCACCTGGTCGCCCATGGCATGACCCAGGCTTTTGATAATTGAGTGGAAGCGGTTCAGGTGCAGCAGCAAAATAGCCCCGCTGCGGCCTTGGTCGAGCATCTGTTCCAGCTCATCCTCGAAAGCGCGCCGGTTGGCCAGATCGGTGACGGCGTCGTGCAAGGCCTGGTGACTCAGTTGCCGCTCGGCCTGGCGTTGGGCGCTGATGTCGCGCACATAGGCATGGCAGACACCCAGGTCCTTCAGGCAATGGATACCGGCCTGCAGGCTGGCACCCGCCAGCTCATACTCCCATTCAGCCTGGCCCTGCTCGCGCAGCAGAGCCGGCAGCTGGGCAGCCAGCTCGGCGGGCAGGAGGGCGCCAGCATCTGCCGCCTCGGGCACCAGCTGCTGGCGCATGTGCTCGGCGGCAGGGTTGGCGTAGAGCAGGCGAGCATCGGCGGCCAGGCTGTACACCGGCAAGGGGTTGCGTTCCGGGAACAGGGCCAGGCGCCGCCGCAGGCGCGCTTCCACCAGCAGGCGCCAGCTGAAATAGGCAACGAAGCTCGCCAGCAGGAGAATGGCGAGGACCGCAGCCAGTACGCTGAACACCAGCTCGCGGGTGCCGCTGTGCAGCTGCTGTCGACTGCGCTCGGTGCTGGCGCCAATCCCATCGACCCATTGGGTCAGCAGGGCATCGGCCTGCATCGCCAGATCATCGGCAGCGTAGAGCTCGGTGCGCGAAGCATCCCAGTCGATGGGTTTGCTCCGCATGATGTCAAACAGGGCGGTACCGTGCTGCTCAATGCGGCCCTGCAGCTGCGCCAGCCGATCGAGTTCGCCACAGCTGGGGCAGAGCTGGCGCCAATCCCGCAGATGCTGATGCAACCGCTCGCGCCGGGCCTGCTGGTTGCGGCCGAAGTCCTCGGCATCAGCGGTGGCGTAGAGTCGTTGCAGGGCCAGGGACTGCTCCATGAAACTGGAGCGGAGGCGGTTGATCTGCACCAGCTGCGCCAGGTCCTCGGCCGCCAGGCGCTGCACCCGGTCCTGGATGCCCTGGCCCTGCAGCCAGACAAAGCGGGCCAGGCCGAGCAGGATCAGCAAGCTGAGCAGGAACAGACCCAGCAGCCAGGGGGTGAAACGGCTTTCCATCTGCGCATCGGCCATCTTTGTGTTTCCGCGATTAGTTCATCCGCGCTTAGTGTATCCGATCGAAGCATGGATCAAGCCTTGGCCAAACGTTGGGCAATCCAGTGATCCAGGCTCAGCTTGCCGGGGCCGGTGAGCAACAGGGGGATAAACAGCACCAGATAGATCAGCGGCAGCTTGAAGCCGTTGTTGCAGACGTTGTAGCCCAAGCCGGCGTGGACACTGGCCCAGGCGACAATGGTCAGGATAATCAGAGAGACGCTGGCAAAGCGGGTGCCCAATCCCAGCACCAGGGCGATGGGGGCGAGCAGCTCGGTCCAGGTGGCCAGTTGCCAG
>JADGBD010000295.1 GCA_015231665.1 Gammaproteobacteria bacterium | reverse complement strand
GCGAGGGGGCTTCCCGTTGGGAGGTGGCGCAGCTGATTCCCGAATCCCTGCCGCTGCTGGATCTGATGGGCGAGCGGGATCAGCCGGCGCAACAGAGCGCCCGCCAGCGGCGCAAGAGCCTGCGCTATGGCGGCAATAAGAACTATCAGCAAGGCACTATCATCGGCGCCGGACGTGACTTTATCGGCCGGGAGCAGATGCTGCTGTTTCGCCTGGTGGGCTGGCTCAATCGCAACCCCCCCAACGCGGCGCCGGGCAACTACAAGGCGTTGGCTAAGTAGCTCGACTTTCGCCGAGAGGCCAACAAACTGCCGAAGGCGACCGACTGAGTTTTGTGGGTAGTCAGGTGTATATTTGATGGCTCCTGAACCCAACCAGCCCGCCACGAGGTCGTCGATGCTCCCAGCAGATGTCAGAGTGCTCGGTTTTGCCGCCTTTAGCGGAGTGGGCAAGACCAGCCTTTTGAAGCGGTTGATTCCACTGCTGCGGGAGGCTAGTTTGCGGATTGGTCTGATCAAGCTTTCCCACCACCGCTTTGAGGTGGATGTGCCCGGCAAGGACAGTTACGAGCTGCGCCAGGCCGGTGCCGAGCAGGTCCTGCTCTGCTCCTCCCAGCGCTGGGCGCTGATGACCGAGCTGGCGCAACCGGCAGAGCCGGAGTTGGCGCAGATGCTGACTCATCTGGATAGGGATGCGCTGGATCTGGTGCTGGTGGAGGGTTTTCGCCATGAGGCCTTTGCCAAGATCGAATTGCACCGGCCGAGCCTGGGTCATCCGCTGCTCTATCCGCAAGACCCCCACATCATCGCCCTGGCCTGCGACTTGCCCCTGCCTGATTGCCCGCTGCCCCAGCTGGATTTGAACCAGCCCGAGCAGGTGCGCGACTTTATCCTTGACCGGATGCGCCGCTAGGGACCGGATGCGCCGCTAGGGACTGGATGCGCCGCTAATCGGCCTGTTATCCTTGCCTGACAGCCCGCAGCGGCCAGCTTTGCGGATCTCAAGACTGAGGAGAACGGGTTTGAGCGGTAGTTTGATTGTGATTTCGGCGCCCTCGGGTGCGGGCAAGAGCAGCCTGGTGAAGGCGCTGATTGAATCCACTCCCAATGTTGAGGTGGCGGTGTCCCACACCACCCGCAAGCCGCGGCCGGGGGAGCAGGATGGGGTGCATTATCATTTTGTTGATAAAGAGCGATTCGCCCAGATGGTGGCGGAGGATGCCTTTGTCGAGCACGCCCAGGTGTTCGACAACTTCTATGGCACCGCCAAATCCAGCCTGGATGGCCCGCTGAGCCAGGGCCGCGACCTGATCCTGGAGATTGACTGGCAGGGAGCGCGGCAGATTTGCCAGCTGTTTCCCGATTGCGTCAGCCTGTTCATCGCCCCGCCGGGGCTGGAGGCCCTGCGCCAGCGCCTGACCGCCCGCGGCCAGGACGATGCGGAGGTGATCGAGCGGCGCATGCGCGATGCCCGGGCCGAGCTTTCCCACGTCCACGAGTTCGATTATCTGGTGATCAACGACGATTTCAACGATGCCCTCACCGAGATCCGCAGCCTGGTCCGGGCCCTGCGTTTGCGTCGTCAGCTGCAGGTTCAGCGTCATGCCGATCTGATGAACAACCTGCTGCGGGCTTAACCGGCGCTTTTGCCGATGGATTTTCCTTGCCCCCTTGGCTACCATAGCCGGTTTTCACGCACAGTGCGCTCCGGCGCAGCCCCAGGAGAATCTACCCCATGGCCCGTATTACCGTAGAAGACTGTCTCAACAACGTGGATAACCGCTTTGACCTGGTCCTGCTGGCGACCAAGCGCGCCCGGCAGTTGGCCCACGGGGTTGATCCTCTGGTGCCGCCGGAGAATGACAAACCCACGGTGATTGCCCTGCGCGAGATTGCTGAGGGCCTGATCACCCGCCAGGTGATTGCCGAGAAAGAGGCCGCCGAGGCCGCCCAAGCCGCCCGCCAAGAGGCCGAACTAGCCGCCAACCTGACGGTTGAAATCGATGAGATGCCCCTCGAACAATAGGCCGCTGGATGGCTGATCAGGCGACTGAACCAGCGCCCGCAGCCGTCAGCGAGCCAGCACCTGCGGCTTCCAGCGAGGAAGAAAGGCGACTGCTGATCAGCGATTTCTGTGAATACCTGAATTCCTACATGAGCGAGGAACAGGTGAGGGACGTTTACCGTGCCTACCTGTTCAGCGCCGACGTCCACCAGAACCAATCCCGCCTCACCGGCGAGCCCTACATCTACCATCCCATCGCCGTGGCGCGCATCCTCGCCGGGATGAAGCTGGACCTGGCCTGCATCATGGCCGCCATTCTCCACGACGTCATCGAGGACACGGACACCAGCAAGGAGACCCTGCAGGCGGAATTCGGCGACGAGGTGGCCGAGCTGGTGGACGGGGTGAGCAAGCTGACCCTGATGGACTTCCGCTCCAAAGCCGAGGCCCAGGCCGCCAATTTCCGCAAGATGATGCTGGCGGTGGCCAAGGACATCCGCGTCATCATCATCAAGCTGGCGGACCGTCTGCACAACATGCGCACCCTGGGGGTGATGCGGCCGGACAAGAAGCGGCGCATCGCCAAGGAAACCCTCGAGATCTACGCCCCCATCGCCAACCGCTTCGGCATCAACAGCATGCGCCAGGAGCTGGAGATGCTCGGCTTCAAGGCCTATTGGCCGATGCGCTATGCCGTGATCAAGGAGCACATTCGCCGTAACCGCGGCAACCGCAAGGAAATTCTCAGCCACATCGAAGACGCCCTGCGCCTGCGTCTGCAGCAGGAGGGCATAGACAACGAATCCTACGGCCGGGAGAAGAACCCCTACAGCGTCTATCGCAAGATGCGCGACAAGCATCTGTCCCTGTCCGAGCTGGCGGACGTGCTCGCCTTCCGCATCATTGTCGATTCCGTGGACACCTGCTACCGGGTGCTCGGGGTGGTGCACAATCTGTACAAGCCCAAGCCCGGCAGCTTCAAGGACTACATCGCCATCCCCAAGGCCAACGGCTATCAATCGCTGCACACCATTCTCATGGGGCCGGGCGGTTTTCCTATCGAAATCCAGATACGCACCCGCGAGATGCACCAGCTGGCGGAGTGCGGCATCGCCGCCCACTGGATCTACCAGACCGCCCGCAACG
>JADGBD010000294.1 GCA_015231665.1 Gammaproteobacteria bacterium | reverse complement strand
TTTGAACCAAGGTGGCGTTCTGGGTAAAGGCTGGCCATCCGGGATAAATTTCAGCATACGATATCGATCCGATCAGCATTCCGATACCAGAATAAAGCCCCTGATGACACTGGACAGGGTGGGATACCGAAGCATTGTGAATGGGTAGTGCCCCCTAGAATCCTGTATTGGCCCAACTGCAACGGCTTCGGCATCACCCGTGAGGACTCGAAACTGGTTCTGGACGCCGCTCAAAGCACGGACTTACGCCTGACTGGATCCAGGGCCAAGGGTTAATACGAATCAGTGGAGCTGATCTAGGGAAGGGTGCGACCTATGGACGACCTCGCCCGCCAGCCGGTATGATTCGCGAAGGCCACCCTCCACCCAGGCAACTTATGGACAAGCAACAGTTCACTCCGGGAATGCGCGTCGAGCTGCGTGATGCAGAATGGCGCATCCAGCGCACTGATCGTACCAGTGATGGGGCTTATCTGTTGCACTGCCAGGGGCTTTCAGAACTGGTTCGTGGCAAATCCAGCCAGTTTCTCACCAAGCTGGAAACGGCGGTGCGGATTCTCGACCCGGCGCAGACGGAGCTGGTGGATGACCTTTCAGATGGCTACCTCGCCAGTCAGCTCTATATAGATACCGCACTGCGCCAGACCCCTCCGGTGGATGGGCGTATCCATATCGGCCACAAGGCGGCCATGGACACGCTCCCCTTCCAGCTCGACCCGGCGATCCAGGCCCTTAAACAACCGCGCCAGCGTATTCTCATTGCTGATGCCGTTGGCCTGGGCAAAACCCTGGCGGCGGGCATTCTGGTTTCCGAACTGATCCGCCGTGGTCGCGGCAAGCGCATTCTGGTGTTGGCGGTCAAATCCATGCTGGGGCAATTTCAGCGGGAGTTCTGGCAACGCTTCACCATTCCACTGGTGCGTTTGGATTCTGTGGGCCTACAGCGGGTGCGCAATCAGATCCCCAGCAACCACAATCCCTTTCACTATTTCGACCGCGCCATCATCTCCATCGACACCCTCAAGCAAACGCTGGAGTACCGGCACTATTTGGAGCAGGCTTACTGGGACATCATCATCATTGACGAGGCCCACAACGTCGCGCGCCGCTCCAATCACTCGCAACGGCATAAGCTGGCGGAGTTGCTTTCCACCCGCTCCGACAGCCTCATCATGCTCTCGGCTACCCCGCACGACGGCAAGGCGGAAAGCTTCGCCAGCCTGATGAACATGCTCGACCCCACCGCCATCGCCAACCCCAAGGACTACCAGCACGAGGATTTTCGTGACAAGGGGCTGGTGATTCGGCGCTTCAAAAAAGACATCGCCGATCAGCTGAGCAGCCACTTTCCCGAGCGGGAGATCAAGACCGAACAAATCCCCGCCAGCGAGCCCGAAGAGCAGCTATTCAGCGCACTGGTCGCCGCCCGTTTTCATACCCTGGATGGTCTGCGCCAATCGGGCGCGCAACTCTTTCGCACTACCCTGGAAAAGGCCCTGTTCTCCAGTCCCGCAGCCTGCCTGGCCACCGTCGAAAATCGCCTGCAGCGCCTTAAAGCCCGCGCCAACTCCACCGAAACGGCGCAGGACATCAGTACCCTGGAGGCTCTACAGCAAGCCCTGCTTCGCATTGGCCCCGGGGATTTCTCCAAGTACCAGCTGCTGCTGGAACTGCTCAAACCTTCTGGATCCCGCTCTCTGGGCTGGCAGCCCAGCCACAGTGACGATCGCCTGGTCATCTTCACCGAAAGCCTGCACAGCCTGGCCTTTTTGGAGCAGCGCCTGCCAGCCGACCTCGGCCTCAAGCCCAACCAAGTCGCCAGCCTCAGCGGCAACATGCGCGATACCGAGCTGATGCAAGTAGTGGAGGATTTCGGTCGGCGGGAAAGCCCTATCCGGCTACTGCTCTGCTCCGATGTCGCCTCGGAAGGCATCAACCTGCACCACCTTAGCCATCGCATGATCCACTTCGACATTCCCTGGTCGTTGATGGTATTCCAGCAGCGCAATGGTCGCATCGACCGCTACGGCCAGACCCAGGCGCCGCAGATCCGCTACCTCATGACCCTCAGCCAGGAGCCCAAGGTACGGGGTGATCAGCGTGTGTTGGAGGTCCTCACAGAAAAGGACCAGCAGGCCGGGCGCAACATCGGTGACCCCTCCGAGTTCATGGGGGTTTACAGCATCGACGAAGAAGAGGCCAAGGTGACCGCCGCCATGGAGCGGGACAAGGACCCGGACGACATCAGCGACCTGTTTGCCGACCTCTTTGCCGACAACGCCGAGCAGGCCGAGTCCGGCCTGACAGCCTTTCTCCCCGCTCAGGCCGTTACCGGCCATGCCCAGCTCAAGCAGCACCTGGGTGACACGCCCAATCTCTTCCCCGATGACTTCAGTTTCACCCAGGCGGCTCTAGGCTGGCTCAAGCAGGTCGAAGCGCGTCAACCCCGCGGCATCCCGGTGCAGTTCGACATCAACCCGGCGCTTCGCCAAATCGACTTCACCGCCACCCGAGACCTGCAACAGCGGCTCAAATTCCTGCCCCGTGAAGTGCGCCCGGACAACGACCGCTTCTTTCTCACCGACGACAAGCAACAAATCCAGCACGCCATTGCTCAAACACGGGATGGTGAGGACAAAGGCCTGGCCCAGCTGCATTATCTCTGGCAGCAGCACCCGGTGATGGAATGGCTGATGACCCGAATACAGGACGGCTTTGGCCGCCACACTGCGCCGGTGATTCGCATCCCGCGTGAGCTGGCCGCCAATGAACACTGGTTTCTGCTCCAGGGCGGCTTTCCCAACAAACGCGGTCAGGCACTGATCCAGCACAGCCTGGCCATCCTGGTGCAAGGCGATGAGCTGATCACCGAAACCCCGCTGGCCGACATCCTGCATGAATTCAAGCTGCGCGGTGACAAGATCGCCAACCCCGCCATCGCCGGTGACTGTCGGCCGTTACAGGCCCTGCTGCCCAAGGTGGTCGCCCATGTCCGCGCCAGCCTGCAGAAAAAGCGCGATATCCTACAGCAGAAAAACGGCGTCCAACTCCAGGCCCATCTGGACGATCTGCACGCCCTACGCCAGCGCCATCTGCAGCAACTGGAGCTTGACTCGCCACCAGTGATCAGCCCGAGGCTTTCAAGCAGCGG
>JADGBD010000293.1:1684-3154 GCA_015231665.1 Gammaproteobacteria bacterium | reverse complement strand
TTATCGCTTTGAACTGATCTCATTGCAGAAAAACCGAGGGGTTCCGTGGTATCTTGCGCAGTTTGACGGGGCGGCCAGAGTGCTGATGGCCCCTGGACTCAAACTGGGGCAGAAATTCAGGATACGCAGGTACATGAACGCAAAGACCCTCTACGACAAACTCTGGGATAGCCATTTGGTGCGCGAGGAGGCCGATGGCACCGCGCTGCTCTATATCGACCGCCAGTTGGTGCATGAGGTGACCTCGCCGCAGGCCTTTGAAGGTCTGCGCCTGGCCGGGCGCAAGCCCTGGCGAGTTGAGGCCAACCTGGCCACGCCGGATCACAATGTCCCTACCACGGATCGCAGCCAGGGTATCGCCGATCCCATCTCGCGCCTGCAGGTGGACACCCTGGATGAAAATTGTGACCACTTCGGCATCACCGAGTTCAAGATGGACGACATCCGTCAGGGCATAGTCCATGTCGTCGGCCCGGAGCAGGGCGCTACCTTGCCGGGCATGACCGTGGTCTGCGGCGACTCCCACACCTCCACCCACGGCGCCTTTGGTGCCCTGGCCCATGGCATAGGCACCTCCGAGGTGGAGCATGTGCTGGCCACCCAGTGCCTGATCCAGAAGAAGTCCAAGTCGATGCAGGTGCGGGTCGAGGGCCCGGTGGGGCCGGGCGTCACCGCCAAGGACATAGTCCTGGCCATCATCGGCGAGATCGGCACTGCCGGTGGCACCGGTTACGCCATCGAGTTCGCCGGCCAGGCGATCATGGACCTGAGCATGGAAGGGCGCATGACCCTGTGCAACATGGCCATCGAGGCCGGTGCCCGCGCCGGATTTGTCGCCGTGGATGACAAGACCATCGAATATGTCAAGGGCCGTCCTTACGCCCCCAAGGCGGAGCACTGGGAGCAGGCGGTGGCCTGGTGGAAGACCCTGCACTCGGATCCCGGCGCTCAGTTTGACCGCGTGGTTACACTCCAGGCCGCCGACATCGCCCCGCAGGTAACCTGGGGCACCTCGCCGGAGATGGTGGTGGCGGTGACCGAGCGGGTGCCGGATCCGGCCGCCGAGGTCGATCCGGTGAAGGCCGAGGGCATGCGCCGGGCGCTGGCCTACATGGGCCTGACGGCAAACACCCCGATCAGCGAGATCCGCCTGGACAAGGTGTTCATTGGATCCTGCACCAACTCCCGCATCGAGGACCTGCGCGCCGCTGCCGAGCTGGTCAAGGGGCGCAAGCTGGCGGCCAACATCCAGCAGGCCCTGGTGGTGCCGGGCTCCGGCCTGGTCAAGCAGCAGGCGGAGCGGGAAGGACTGGATCAGATCTTTCGCGATGCCGGCTTCGAATGGCGCGAGCCCGGCTGCTCCATGTGCCTGGCGATGAACGCCGATCGGCTGGGGGAGGGCGAGCGTTGTGCCTCCACCTCCAACCGCAACTTCGAGGGACGCCAGGGCAAGGGCGGACGCACCCACCT
>JADGBD010000293.1:0-1584 GCA_015231665.1 Gammaproteobacteria bacterium | reverse complement strand
ATGCAGAAATTCGAGACCTTTGAATCGGTGGTCTGTCCGCTGGATCGCTCCAACGTGGACACCGATGCCATCATCCCCAAGCAGTTTTTGAAGTCGATCAAGCGCTCGGGCTTTGGCCCCAACCTGTTCGACGAATGGCGCTACCTGGATCAGGGCGAGCCGGGCATGGACAACAGCCAGCGGCCGCTGAATCCGGCATTTGTCCTTAACGACCCGCGCTATGCCGGGGCACGCATCCTGTTAGCCCGGGAGAACTTCGGCTGCGGCTCCTCGCGTGAGCACGCGCCCTGGGCCCTGCTGGACCATGGCTTTCAGGTGATCATCGCCCCCAGCTTTGCCGACATCTTTTTCAACAACTGCTTCAAGAACGGCATCCTGCCCATCTCGCTGCCCGCCGAACAGGTGGACGGCCTGTTCCGCCAGGCCATGGGCGCCAAGGCGCTGAAGCTGATCGTGGACCTGCAGGCACAGCAACTGCGCCTTGCCGGCGAGAGCCTGGGCTTCGAGGTGGACAGCTTCCGCAAGCACTGCCTGCTGGAAGGGCTGGACGACATTGGCCTGACCCTGCAACATACCGACGCCATCCGCGCCTACGAGGCCAAGCGCCAACAGCAGGCGCCCTGGTTGTTTGGTTGAATTTTTGGACGCAGAGGACGCAGAGAAGACGCAGAGTGCGCAGAGAAAATGTAAATTTCTTCGCGTGGGTAGGTCGGGCTTTAGCCCGACTGTCGCCCGCAGGGCGACTGGGGCTGCACAGGGCCAGGGCTTGGCCTTTTTATTGGCGACGCCTGTCGGGCTGAAGCCCGACCTACAGTTTAGTGGTGGGTGATTTTTGTTGGACGCAGAGTTCGCTGAGGAAGACAGAGCGCGCAGTTGAATAATAAACCGCTGCGTCCTCTGCGCTTCTTTGCGTTCTCTGCGTCCCTGTCTTTCAGGAATATAGATGACTAAGAAAATTTTGGTGTTGCCCGGGGACGGCATAGGTCCCGAGATTGTTGCTGAGGCGGTGAAAGTGCTGGAGGCTCTGCGCCAGCGCCATGGCCTTGATGTGGAACTGGAGCATGGCCTGGTGGGTGGCGCGGCTATCGATGCCACCGGCGGGCCCTTACCGGCGGAAACTCTGGAGCGGGCCAAGGCGGCCGATGCCGTGCTGCTGGGTGCCGTGGGCGGGCCCAAGTGGGAGTCGCTGGACATCAGCATCCGCCCGGAAAAGGGCCTGCTGGGTCTGCGTGCTGGCCTGGACCTGTTCGCCAACCTGCGCCCGGCGATCCTTTACCCGCAACTGGCCGGTGCTTCCAGTCTCAAGGCGGAGATCGTCGCCGGGCTCGACATCATGATCGTGCGCGAGCTGACGGCAGGGGTGTACTTCGGCCAGCCGCGTGGTGAAGACGTGCGTGACGGCGTGCGGTATGGCTTTGATACGCCAATATATTCCCAGCCGGAAATCGAGCGCGTGGCGCGCGTGGCGTTTGAATTGGCTAAAAAGCGTTCGGGCAAAGTGACCAGCGGAGAAAAAGCCAACGTTATGGAATCGGGCGTGTTCTGGCGTGAAATCGTCACCACACTGCATCAGGTCGAATACGC
>JADGBD010000292.1 GCA_015231665.1 Gammaproteobacteria bacterium | reverse complement strand
GCCAAGCTCAAGGCTGATCTCTTCTTCAGCTGTGGGCAGTTCCAGGCTGATTTCAGGCTCAGCTTCGATCCCTTCTAGAGAGATTTCTTCTTCAAACTCCGGCTCTAATTCTGCCTCTGCTTCTGGCTCAGCGAGGGCAAGCTCTTCTGCATCGGCCGTGGCCAGCTCCAGGCTGAGCTCGGGCTCGGCTTCCTCGACTACAGGTTCTAACTCCAAGTTCAGTTCTATTTCGGGCTCAGGCTCGGGCTCGACTTCAGCCAGGGTGATGGTCTCTTCGGCGACTTCGGCCTCTGGCATCTCCAGGCTGATTTCAGGTTCGGCTTCGACCTCGACCAGGGAGATTTCCTCGACAACCTCGGCTTCAGGCTCCGGCTCAGATTCAGCGAGGGGCCTGGCTTCTTCATCGGCCAGCCCTTCATCAGCCAAGTCGAGGGCGCTCTCCAGATCGGTCAGGTCCATATCCAGATCAAGGTCAGCTTCTGCCGTGAGGGGTTCGCTGGGCTCTGGGGCGGCGGCCAGGCTGTCGATGATGGTTTGCAAGCGTTGCTGGGCATCACGGGCAAACTCAATGATCCGGCCTTCCATCCCCTGATTCTGGGCGACGGATTCCATGAAGAATTCGACGGCGGCGACCAGATCGGCGAGGGTTTCAAGCTCGGGCTTTGGCGGTAGTTCGGCGCCGCCGAGACGCTTGCCGACGTAGTCGCGAGTGAGGCTGAGCATGGCCGAGAGCTCCTGCATCTGGAGTATGCTCAGGGCACCGAGGACGATGCTGAAGCGGCCGTTGAGATGCTCCGGCAGGCCGTTTTCCGGGTGCTCCAGATAGAGCCCCAGGGTTTCCTTGATGTGGGCCATTTCCACCGTGGTTTCACCCAGGGTGGCGGCCATGAGGTCGTCAAGGGCGGGGCTTTGGCTGGTGGTGCGGGCTGCGCCACCGAGATTAAGATTATCCAGGGAGATTTCCAGCTGCACCATGCTGGCGGCCACGTCCATCAGGGCGTTTTCCTCCGGCAGTTGGCCCTGCTCAAGCCAGGTCTGAATCTGCTCGGCGTCCTTTTTCAGCAGCAGGCGCTGGCTGCCCAGGCCGAGCATGCCGATGGTATCGGCCAGGCGGTTGATCTGCTCGCCCATGCTTTGCAGGCTGGCGGCATCACCACCGGATTTGCTGTAACGGTTGAATTCGTCCTTGATGCTGAGCAGGTCTTCCTTCACCGCGGCGGTGATGGTGGCGACCAGCTCCTGATTGAGACCGCCGACCTCGGCGCTGTCGTCGTCCAGATGCAGCGGCTCCAGGGCGAAGCGCTGGCGCACCTCCAGCACCCGCGGGTCCTGGCTGCTGGACTGGGCGACGTAGTAGAGGATGTTCTTGAACAACTCGGGTTCGGGATCGTCGATGAAGGCCTGCTCGCCGCCGGCGACGATCTGCTTGAACTCGCGATCGATCCGCGCCAGCAGTTTCTTCAGGGCGGCGCCGGCCTGCAGCTGGTCGTTGGCGAGGGAGACGGCCACCGCGCCGAGGGCCTGGAAGAAGTATTTGACCTGATCGGTGCCGGCGTACTGGACAAAACGATCGACCACGCCGAGCACCAGCTTGATGCCGTCCTGGGTGCCGGGGTTGCGAATCCAGTGGAGCAGGCCCTTGACGTAGCTTTCGCGCAGCTTCTCGGCGATCTTGGGCATCGCCGGGTTGGGCTGGCCGCCGCTGATGTAGTGCTCCTGCAGGCGCTGCTCCAGTTCCTGACCAAACAGGGCCAGGCCGGTTTCCAGCGGGGCGTTGCGGCAGACCCGCAAGTCGTTGACCAGATTCAACAGACCCATGGGCGAGTCTTCCGCCCCCTGTTGAATCCGATCGAGCCGGTCGGGCAGGCGTACCAGTCCGGTCATCAGCGCCTCGCAGGCCTCTGCCGGCTTGCCTACCCGCTGCTCCAGCAGGGCCAGGGCGAGGGCCTCCATCTCCTCGGCGAGCAGGGCCACGCCGTAGAGTTCGACCATCTTCAGGCTGCCGTGAATCTGCCCCAGGCTGGCGTGGCAGCTTTGCATCTGCGCGATCTGGCTGGGATCGGCGGCGAAGTCCTCGAGGGCGACCCGCGCGGTCTGGATCAGCTCGTCGATGCTGCTGCGAATCCAGCGGATGTAACTTTCGTTGACTGTTGTCATCTTGCGATCCCCTAGGGCAGGCGGAAGCCGGCTACCGACTGTTGCAGTTCCTGCGCCACGTCCACCAGGCCGCCGACGGCGATGGCGGTCTTGCTGGCACCCTCGGCGCTGCGCTCGGAGATGCTCCGCACCGCGCTCATGCCGTTGTTGATCTCACCGGCGAGGGAGGACTGAATCTGGGCGATCTTGGAGATCTGATCGGTGCTCTTGGCGAGGAAGTTGGAGACGTTGTCGATTTCGCCGAGGGACTCGCCAGCGGCCTCGGCCAGGGTGGAGACGCGGACCACGCCGGAGGTGCTGGTCTCCATCGAGGTCACCGCCTCGCTGGTGTCGGCCTGGATGGTCTTCACCAGGGCCTCGATCTGCTTGGTGGCGTGACCGGAGCGCTCGGCCAGGCGCTGCACCTCGTCGGCGACCACGGCGAAGCCACGCCCGGCCTCACCGGCCATGGCTGCCTGCATGGCGGCGTTGAGGGCGAGGATGTTGGTCTGGTCGGCGATGTCGTCGATCAGTTCGACGATGTCGCCGATTTCCTGGGAGCTTTCCCCCAGGCGCTTGATCCGCTTGGCGGTTTCCTGAATCTGTTCGCGAATTTCGTCCATCCCGCGGATGGTGTTGCGCACCGATTCGCTGCCCTTCAGCGCCGCTTCCACCGATTTGCGTGCCACCTCGGCGGACTGGGCGGCCTCTTTCGACATGCCATCGGCGGACTTGGCCATCTGCTCGATGGAGCCGGAGATGTCGGTGATCTGTGCCGCCTGCTGATTGCTCGCCTCGGCCAGCTTCATCGCATCGTCGCGGCTTTCCAGGGCGGAGGTGGAGACCTTGCGCACCGCGGTGTTGATGCCGGTGACCAGACTGCGCAGGGCCTCGACGGCATAGTTGACCGAGTCGGCGATGGCGCCGGTGATGTCTTCGGTGACCGTGGCTTCGACGATCAGGTCGCCATCGGCCAGATCGCCCATTTCATCGAGTAATCGTAAAATCGCATCCTGGTTA
>JADGBD010000291.1 GCA_015231665.1 Gammaproteobacteria bacterium | reverse complement strand
GAGTTGCCAGAGATGTTGCAGACTAACCAGCCCCAGGCCTTGCCCGAATCGATGCCCAGCCAGACGCCCCCGGCAGAAGACAGCCTGCCGGAGCTGCCCGGCATAGATACCCAGGCGGGGCTCAAGGTGGCGCGCAACAAGCTGGCGCTGTATCGCAAGCTGCTGCTGCTGTTTCATGACACCAAGCGCGACTTTGCCGCGGAGTTCAGCAATGCCCACGCCGCTGGCGATGCCGAGGCCGCTACCCGCGCCGCCCATTCCCTCAAGGGAGTGGCGGCCAACATAGGCGCGCTGCAACTGGCGGAAGCGGCCAAGGACCTGGAACTGGCCTGCCGCGAGCAAAATGCCGAGGTCGAGCCTCTGTTCCAGCAGGTGCTGGCCGAGCTGAAACCCGTGCTGGAAGGCATAGAACGGCTATAATTGCCTGCTGTCAGCGTTCAGCGGGGACCAAAAAGGACGCGGAGGACGCCGAGAAGCGCAGAGATCGCAGAGTTGAATAAGGCGCTGAATCCTGAATTCACCGCAATGTACAGGGCCGCCTGAGGAAAACCACACAGATGCAGCCAACCAGCATTCATTCGCTGATCTACCGCAACTACCTCACCAGCTCACTGGTGCCTATCTTCACCATTGAGGTGGTGTTGCTGTTGCTCTATTTCGGCATCAATGCCTACATCTCCACCCAAAATCAGGCTACCTTGCTGGCTGAGGCCAAGCACAACATTCAGGAAATCGCCTCGCGCGAGGCCAGCGCCATCAACAAGGACCTGCGCGCCGCCTCGGACCTGTCGCTGATGATGCAGCGCGACCACCAGGCTTTTGTCGCAGGCAACGCCTGCCATCTGCCCAATGGCGAGCCCGAGTTTGGCGTGCATGCCAATGGCGCCTTCTACAAGACCCATAACAACGGTGGCGCCTCTCTCTACTACGCCAACACCACCCAGATCGGTGAGCTGGAGCGGCGCAAGGCGCGCTGTTCCGAGATGCTCGATCCCCTGCTCAAGTCCATCGTCGAGGTCAGCCCCATAGTCACCCAGGCTTACTACAACACCTGGGACGACATGAATCGGCTCTATCCCTTCATGGAAGACGCCCCCGGCCAGTACGGAGCGGCGATCAACATGGAAGACTTCAACTTCTATTACGAGGCCGACGCCAAGCACAATCCCGAGCGCAAGCCGGTATGGACCAGCGCCTACCTGGACCCGGCAGGCCAAGGCTGGATGGTCTCGCTGATCGTGCCCATCTATCGGGGTGATGTGCTCGAAGGCGTCAGCGGCCTGGACGTGACCATAGATTCCTTTGTGAACAACGTCCTCAACCTGCATTTCCCCTGGGATGCGGGCACCTTCATGGTCGATGACAAGGGCACCATCCTCGCCATGCAGCCGGCCATCGAGGCCGCCCTGGGGCTCAAGGAGCTGGGTGCCCACGTCTATCAGGACAACATCAAGCAAACCGTGGAAAAGCCCGAGGAGTTCAATATCCTTCAGCTCAAGGACGAGGCCCTGCGCAGCCAGATGCAGCAGTTGTTCGACAGCGGCGTGCGCATCGGCAATCTGACCATCGACGGGGTGGATTATCTGATCAGCCAGGAAATCGTCAGCCAAACCGGCTGGCACATGATGACCCTGATCGAAACCAGCAAGGTGCTCGAGCCCATCATCCAGCTGAAACAGCTCACCAACCGCATCGGTTACTTTGCCATTGCCGCCATGGTTGGCTTCTATCTGCTGTTCTTTGTCTATCTGCTGCGCAAGTCTCACCGCCTCACCGCGCAGATCGCCCGGCCCATCGAGCAGCTGTCCCTGGCCACCCGCGGCCTGGGTGCGGACCTCAGCGCCCGGCGCATCGAGCCCACCAGCATCGCCGAAATCGACGACCTGGGTGCCAACTTCAACACCATGGTGGCGGAGCTGGAGGTGCGCACCAATGCCCTGATCTCCGCCAAGTTGGCGGCGGAATCGGCCAACGTGGCAAAAAGCCGCTTCCTCGCGGTGATGAGCCACGAGATTCGCACCCCGCTCAATGCCATCCTTGGCACCGCCCAGGTGCTGCAAAGCGCCAAGCTGGGCCCGCAGGAGCAGGAGGTACAGCTCGCCGCGATCATGCGCTCCGGCGCCAACCTGCTGGAAATCCTCAACAGCGTCCTTGATTACGCCAACATCGACACCCAGAATCTGGAGATCAAACCCGAGCGATTCTCCCTCTGCAACGCCATGGCGGACTTCATCCAGCAGGTGCAGACCAAGGCGCGGAGCAAGAAGCTCAAGCTGACGCTGCAGATCGACCCGCGCCTGCCCTGCGCCATCACCGCCGATGCCAAGCGCCTGGAGCAGGTGCTCAGCAACCTGGTCAACAACGCCATCAAGTTCACCCCCTCCGGCGGCGCGGTGGAGTTGCAGGTGGTGCTGCAGGACGAATCAGAGCAGCAGTTGTTGCTGCAGTTTGCCATCAGCGACACCGGCATCGGCATCTCGGCGCAACAGCAGCAACAGCTCTATCTGCCCTTCCGCCAGGCGGATGACTCCAGCACCCGCAAATACAGCGGCACCGGCCTGGGGCTGGCCCTGTCGAAAAAATTGGTGGAGCTGATGGGCGGCAACATCTGGGTAGAAAGCCAGCTGGGTAGCGGCAGCACCTTCTACTTCACCCTGCCGCTGCAACCCCAGGGCTGCAGCTTTGCCGAGGAGTCCATGCCGCAGTGGCAGGAGCTTGCTATTGACCCCGAGCAAGCGGCCGGCCAAGAGCATGCTGAGGCGCTGGAGTTGGATGAGGAGACTCGGCAGCAGCTTGCACAGGCCCTGCTGCAGTTGTCGCGGGCACTCCAGGAGTTTCGCGTCGATGCCCAGGATGACCTCGCCCAGCTGCGCCAATTGCTCGGCCCTGACCAGCTGCAGGCAGAGCTGGATGCCATTGCCGAGCAGCTGGATCAGTATGATTTTGAACAGGCCCAGGCGCAGTTGCTACGCTTGTCCCAGCGGTTGGGGATTGAGTTGGGCAGCTAAAAAGAGTTCCTGATTACCCACAAACCTCAGCTATCTTAAGCCGTGGATTGACTCGCAGCATATTGTAGGTCGGGCTCCGGCAACTGCTCCATGCGTTGCTCTACCTCCTGCATCCATGCAGTCGTCAGCCCGACAGCCGTTGGCAGGGCGAT
>JADGBD010000290.1 GCA_015231665.1 Gammaproteobacteria bacterium | reverse complement strand
CTGGGTCAGGCTGAGCATCCAAAGGTCGTGCCAGGGGTTGTCGGTTGCCGGGAGAAAGCGGCGCAGGTATTTCATCATCGCCGTGCGGTTGTCGGCATCGCCCTCGCGGAACAGGTCGATGCGATCCCACACCAGCTGGCGGCTGAGCTTGCCGGCCTTCTGCATGTGCTCGAACACCGGATCACAGCTGTCCGGCAGGGCATCGCCGTGGAGCCAGATCTTCGCCCCTTGTTTTTGCGCCAGCTCGGCCTGACCGGTGGCGATCAACCCCTGCAGGCGCAGGCATTGCATCTCGGTGTTGCTGGTCTCCTGCCAGTAGCTGAGGAAGGTCTTCCAGTCCTTTTTCTCCGCCAGGAGTTTCAGCTGACGTCGGCGCAGGTCATAATCCAGCGGCGTCTTGGTGTATTTGGCCAAAAAGGCGTCCACCTGCTCGTTCTTGCCCGGCTGGGCCTCGGCATATTCCAGATAGGGGAACAGGGGGTAATTTTGCAGCTTGGCCCGCAGGGGGATGTAGCTGGCGGAGTCGCCCTTGCGCAGGGCCGCTTCGGCGGCGAGAAAATCATCCCGCTGCTGGCTCAGGTCGGCCGCGCCCAGGGGGCCGGCGGGCAGCCCGAGAAGCGCAAGCAGGAGCAGACCAGCCGAGGTAAGGCCAGGGGGGGCTGAAGGGCATATAAGCATTCGCTGAAACATGTGCATCGGATACCAGTTTGCTGCTGAAACTCGATTTGAATTATCTGCGCCAGCTGCTGCTGCAGGTGGCCGAGGAGGAACTGCTCAGCCGCTTCCAGCAGGTGCGCAGCCGCCACAAGGCCGACGGCACCTTGGTCACCGCAGCAGACCTGGCCTCCCAGGCAGCAATCCGCGCTGCCCTGGCCCAGCGCTGGCCCGAGGCCGGCTTTCTCGGCGAGGAGATGACCGCAGCAGAACAACAGCAGGCGCTGGCACAGCAGCAGCGCCCCCTCTGGTTGCTCGATCCCCTCGATGGCACCACCAATTACGCCGCCGGCATGCCCTTCTTCTCCATCTCCCTGGCCCTGCTGGAGCAAGGGCGCATCCGCTTTGGCATGGTCCTCGACCCGGTGCGTGGCGAGTGCTTCTGGGCCCAGGCCGGCGAGGGGGCCTGGCTGGATGGTGCGCGCCTGCAGCTGGACCCGGGTTGGCCCGCGAGCATGGAGGATGGGGTGGCGGTGATTGATTTCAAACGCCTCGACCCGCAACTGTCCCTGGCTCTGATCAGCCAGCCGCCGTTTCGTTCCCAGCGCAGCCTGGGCTCGGTAGCACTGGAATGGTGCTGGATGGCCGCCGGCCGTTTCAGCCTCTATCTGCATGGCGCTCAAGGATTATGGGATTACGCCGCCGGGCGCTTGATCCTGCAGGAGGCCGGGGGCGCGGTGCTGGACAAGGGCTATGAGGACATCGGCCTGGGCAGCCGGCAGGCGGTGGCGGCGAGCAACCCGGCCCTGCTGCACCAATGGCTGACACATTTGCGCAGCCTGCCGGGGCAATCCCTGTAATTGGCAGGGTGAGCCGAAGCGGCGGCTGGTATAGAGTTTCAACTTAGCTTGTTTGTGGAGACAGCATTCCAATGACCGAAGAATTCAGCAACAGCGACATGGACCTCAGCAGCGGCATTGCCGCCTTCGAGGCCAAACATTTCTCCCGCTCCTGCCAACTGCTCTCGCCCCTGGCCGAGCAAGGCGAGCCCGAGGCCCAGTACCGCATGGCAATCATGCAGCAAAACGGTCTGGGCATGGTGGCCAACGAGATGCAGGCCTACAAATACATGAGAGGCGCCGCCGAACAGGGCCACGCCCTGGCCCAGCACGGCCTGGGCTTTATGTATCTGGAAGGTGAGTGCGTGGAAAAGAACCCCAGCAAGGCCGCGGAATGGTTCACCAAGGCCGCCGAGCAGGGCCTGGCCGGCTCCCAGACCACCCTGGCGATGATGTACGAGCAGGGTAACGGCGTGGAGAAAAACCTGGAAGAGGCGCAGAAGTGGTACAAGTTGGCGGGGTTTTAGTACCTAACGCTCATGGGGCGGGCAGCACCACCCCAGAACATGAAACTTCTTCTAATCGATGGGACGCAGAGGACGCAAAGAAGCGCAAAGGGCGCAGAGAAGAATGAGGAAGAAGTAGCCCGGATGGAGTGAAACGGAATCCGGGGTTGCCGTTAGACATGGCTACCCCGTTGCACCTCCGAGCCAGGGCTCGAAACTCCCAGATTGACAGGCGGCAATGTTGTTTCACAGTAAAGCTCATGGAGCGAGCAGCAACAACACGGAACATGAAACACCTCTTGGTTGCTTCGGGACTCGTAAATTGCCAAGGATGTTTCACAGCAAGCGGGAGACACAGGCCACGGAGCACACATAGGCTTGATTGCCACCCGCAGAGGCCATCCTTAACCCTCCGCGATCTCCGCGCTTCTTTGCGTTCTCCGCGTCCTAAAGAAACTATTGCCCTACTGAGCCCGCCGCCCGACGCTGGCGTACCGCATCTGCCAGCTGGCGCAGCAGGCTTTCGCTGTCCGCCCAGCCGATGCAGGCATCGGTGATGCTCTGGCCGTAGGTCAGCTCTTGCGGGTTGCTGCCCAGGTCCTGGCGGCCTTCCACCAGATGGCTCTCGATCATGGCGCCGATGATGCGGCCATCGCCACGGCTGACCTGACCGGCCACATCGCGGCACACATCCAGCTGTCGGAGGTGCTTTTTCTGGCTGTTGGCATGGCTGAAGTCGATCATCAGCACCTGCGGCAGGCTGGCCTTGGCCAGGGCCTCGGCGGCTATCTGCACGCTTTCGGCATCGTAGTTGGGGCGCTGGCCACCACGCAGGATGACGTGGCAGTCTTCGTTGCCGGTGGTGGAGAAAATGGCGGAATGGCCGGCCTTGGTCAGGGACATGAAGTGATGGGGCTTGGCAGCGGCGCGGATGGCATCGACAGCGATGCCGAGGGTGCCGTCGGTGCCGTTCTTGAAGCCCACCGGGCAGGACAGGCCGGAGGCCAGCTCGCGGTGGCCCTGGCTCTCGGTGGTGCGCGCACCTATGGCGCCCCAGCTGATGAGATCGGCGATGTACTGCGGGCTGATCAGGTCGAGATACTCGGTGGCGGCGGGCATGCCGCGCTGGTTGATCTCCAGCAGCAGCTCGCGAGCCAGACAGAGACCCTTGTTGATGTGGAAGCTTT
>JADGBD010000289.1 GCA_015231665.1 Gammaproteobacteria bacterium | reverse complement strand
GCTTCCCCTTCATAGGAAATCCCGCTGCGACAGATATCCAACGCGCCGGCCACGGCATCGAACAGGCGGCCGCAGGAGCTGCTTAGCGGCGAGTTGAGGCCGCGCTCGAGCATGTTGAGAAGGAGTGCGATGGGCTGTTGCTGCAGCGATTGGATCAGTTCCAGATCGGGGAATTCGGTGCAGACCCGAGCCCAGCCCAGATGTTCGACCAAATGGGCCAGGGTATTGCGCCAGGGCTCGCGCATGGCTTGATTGCCGCCCGGTAGGCGCGCCGGTTTGAGCCGTGCGAGGCGGCGGTAGCCACGGTAGTCCGCCAGCAGAAATTCCGCCCCCCAGATGCTGCCGTCGTCCCCCAGCCCCAGGCCGTCCAAGGCCAGACCCAATACCTTCGGGCCATCCAGGGGCCAGACGTTGTCCGCGAGCACGCTGGCGATGTGGGCGAAGTGGTGTTGCACCCGCATCAGCGGCAGGTTTTCGGCAGCGGCCAGGGCCTCGCCCTGGCGGCTGGACTGGTAATCCGGGTGCAGGTCGATGGCGATGCGCTGGGGCTGGTGTTGATAGAGCTGCAGATAGAGTTCCAGGGTGCGGCGGTATTCCTCGGCGGTGTGGGCCTCGTGCAGGTCGCCCAGGTGCTGGCAGAGGATGGCCTGGCCGTCCTTGAGCAGGCAGAAGGTGTTTTTCAGCTCGCCGCCCATGGCCAGCACCGGCGGCAGCGCGGCGAATCCGGGCGGTAACTTCAGCGGTGCCGGGGCGAAGCCGCGGGCGCGGCGCAGCAGGCGCGGCTGGCCTGCGATGAAGCGCACTACCGAGTCGTCCACACGGTTGAGGATGGGGCGATCGTGCAGCACAAAGGCGTCGGCCAAGTCCTTGAGCCGATCCAGTGCCTCGGCGTTGTCGATGCACTGGGGCTCTTCGCTGAGATTGGCGCTGGTCATCACCAGCGGCCGGTCCCAGTCCGCCAGCAGCAGCTGGTGCAGGGGGCTGTAGGCGAGCATGAAGCCGAGATTGGTCTGGCCGGGGGCCAGCTGTGCGGGCAGATGTTCCGCCCCGCCTGCTGCGAGCAGCAGCACAGGCGCGGCGGCAGAGCTCAGCAGCGCGGCCTCGGCCGGGCTGCACTGGGCATAGCGGCGGATGACCTCCATATCCCGCGCCATGAGGGCGAAGGGCTTGCGCTGGCGGCGCTTGCGCTGGCGCAGCCGGTCTATCACCTCGGAATTGGCGGCATCGCAGGCGAGGTGAAAGCCGCCAATGCCCTTGATCGCCAGAATCCAGCCCTCGGCGAGCAGGCGGCTGGCGCAGGCGATGGCGTCCTCGCCCTCCTGCGGCTCAGGTTGCGCGAGCCCGGCCTGCAGCCAGACTTTGGGGCCGCACTGAGGGCAGGCATTGGGCTGGGCGTGGAAGCGGCGATCGGCCGGGTCCTCGTATTCCGCGCGACAGGCTGGGCAGAGGGGAAAGCCGGCCATGCTGGTGTTGGCGCGGTCGTAGGGGATGCGCCGGACGATGCTCAGGCGCGGGCCGCAGTGGGTGCAGTTGGTGAAGGGGTAGCGGTAGCGACGGTTGGCCGGGTCGCGAACCTCGGCGGCACAGGCAGCACAGGTGGCGGCATCGGCGATCACGCCGGTGTGCACCTCGCCCTGGGCGCTGGGGCGAATGATGAAATCGCTGGCGCTTGGGGTTTGCCGGCTGGGATGGCGCTCGATGGCGTCGATGCGCGCCAGGGGTGGCGGGTTCTGCTGCAGCTGCTGGATGAAGGCGTCGATCTGCCTTGCTGAGCCATTGACCTCGATCAGCACGCCCTCGGCATCGTTGCAGACCCAGCCGCTGAGGCCCTGTTGTCGGGCCAGATGCCAGACGCAGGGGCGAAAGCCCACCCCCTGCACCAGGCCGCGTACCCGAATCTGTTCGCTGACCAGGTTCTGCCCCGAGCCTGTGGACGCTGGCGCCATCCCTGCGGCTATCCGGTGAACACGGCCTTGAGGCCTTCGGGGTCAAGCAGACGAACCTGTCTGCGGTCGATGGCGATCAGCTGTGCCTCGGCAAGCTGATGGAAGCCGCGGGACAGGGTTTCCGGCGTCAGGTTCAGCAGGGAGGCGATCACGGCCTTGGAGGCGGGGAGCTGAATCTGATTGTTCGCCTGGTGATTGTGGTCATTCAGGCCATAGAGGTACTGAGCGATGCGCTGCACCGAACTCTGTAGGCAGCAGCCTTCCAGATCGCCCATCAGCTGCTGAATCTTGCCGCTGAGCAGCTGCACCATGTCCATTGCCATCTGTCGCTGGCTGGAGAGCAGGTCGAACAGGTCCGGGGCGGGGATTGCCAGTACCTGGCAGTTCGTCAGGGCCTCGGCGTAGAGGGGTGATGGCATCTGGTTGATGAGTAGCTCCTCGCCGAAGCCGGCGCCTTCCTGCAGCAGTCGAATCACCCGTTGCTGACCGTTTTGCGCCAGCAGGTAGAGCTTGAGGGTGCCATCGACCACCACATAGATCTCGTTGATGCACTGGCCGCTCTTGACCAGCAGTTCCCGCCGCGGCACCCGCAGCATGTGCACATTGGCGGCCAGACCCCTGAGGGCGGCACGATCTACCCGTTTGAACAGCGCCTGGCGTGCCAGCAGGGCGCTGATGTCATCCAGATCAACTGGGGGATTGTGGTAACGATTCACGGTTTGTGTCCATGGCTCTGCGTAAAAGCATACCGATTTAATCGGTAAGGCCTGTAACGACATTGATCAAGATCAAACCTGAGCCAGTCCAATCAGTCTACCACTGGTCTTTTGTGGGTTATGCCGCAAAAGCGGAATGATGGCGAAAAGTTTGCGGGGCCGAAAAAGACAGACCCGAACGGCAGGGCCGCTCGGGTCTGGAGGATGGCGGAAGGTTTGGGTCCCTCCGCTAAGGCGATCAGGCTTTGGCGAATTCTGCGCTGCAGTCTTCGCGCCACAGGCAGGCCACTTCCGGGCAGTCCTGAATGCGTTCGGTGCCGTAGCACTGCAGGTTGCCTTCGGCTTCCTGAATGGCAAGAACCAGCTCGACCTTTTTCATCCGGCCAGACTTGATACCGTGCAGGCTGGCAATTTTCTTCACATCGGGCATCTTCATCATGGGGCAGCTCCAAGAGTAAACGGGATTGAAATTAAGAATACGCGATCAATTTTACATGGATTTGACGGTGGAGCATCATTCTTCTT
>JADGBD010000288.1 GCA_015231665.1 Gammaproteobacteria bacterium | reverse complement strand
AGGGTGAGTTGCAATCGTTACCGTTCACTGCGGGATTACGCTGCTCCTTTGCGCGCAACAAATTGGATCGAGGTGGTAGCCGGGGCCTGACTGAACAGGCATCGGCTATTCAACAGAAACACTGCGTAGGCCAAGGTCAGTCCTTATGCGTATTGGCTCCGAGATGTAGGCAGATCCGATGTCACCTTATCTTGTTCTGTTCCTGGCCTTGCTTGGGTCCTCGGCGTACTCGATGGAGACAGCGGAATGGATCCGACAAGGTGACAAGGCCTTCAATGCGGGCGATTATGCTCGCGCCAGTTCGCTCTACCGAGATGCCGAAAAGCGGTCGCGCAAAGCCAACAGGGACGACCTTCTCTGTGAGTTGGAGAACAATGCCGCGGCAGTGGCGATGGCCCAGGGTGATATGGCGAGCTTTCGGCAACGCTTTGCAAAGGCTACCCGGTGTACGCGGGCCTTGACTGCGAGTGCTTCTGCGCAATCGGGCAATCTTCTTCATAACGGCGGCTTCGAAGAAGGTCTGCGTGCGCCCTGGGGGACCGGTCATTACGAAAATTCCGCAGGCAAGACCGCCTTCGGTGTCTGGTGGAACAGCAATAATGCACGTGCATTCATGAAGCTGGACCGTGATCAAATGGCCTCCGGCTGCTGCTCCCTTCGCATCACCAATTTCTCTCCGACAGCACCTCATGTCTTTACCACCACATCGCAGCGAATCCATGGACTGCAGCCCAACAGGGTCTACCGTGTCACGCTGAGAGCCCGAGCCGAAAATCTGGCGCAGGGCGCGGTGAGTTTTGCCGTGGATGCGGGATGGGGCAAGCGCTTGCTGTCCCTGCCGCAAGGCAGTTGGGGCTGGCAAAGCTTCAGCGGGGAAATCAATATTGGTCATAACGACTACATGGACCTGCGCTTGATCCACCAGAACACAGGTACCCTGTGGCTGGACGATATCCAGGTGAGCAAGGTGGAGGCAAGTCAGGATGATCCCCATCGGCTGTTACAGCATGCGCAGAGTCTTATGGACCAGGCGCGTTTTTCAGAATCCCTGGCACTCTACAGCGATCTGGAACGGCGCTATGCAGACAATCCGGGACTGATGCTGCAAGTGCATCACCACAGAGGCGCTATCCAATTGCAGCTGGGCCGATACCAGGAGGCCCTGCAGGCCTTCCAGTGGCTGGATGAAAGGGGTTTTCGCGATGCCCCCCAGAACCTGGGCGACCTCTACCAGGCACTGGGCGAGTGGGAGAAAGCAGAGACGCAGTACCAACGGGCACTGGGCCAGGTCGAAGGAGACCAGGGCAGTTATAGCCTGGTGCTGGACCGCATTGCCGCCAATGCGCTTTCCCGTGGTGATCCAACGGGGGCTTTGGATGCGCAACAGAGGTCGCTTCACATCCTGCGGCATATCGGTGACCTCCACGGCCAGGCCCGTGCGCTCACTACCTTGGCCGATATCCAGCGCCGGTTGGGGCAGTCAGCGGTGGGCGCTTCCCTGGATGAGGCGATTGGTCTGGCCAGGCGGCTGGATGATCGGCTCCTGCTGGGCGATTTGCTCAGCCGACGCGCTGTACTGCCGGACAAGACGGCTGTGGCCATGGAGTTGCTAAGTGAAGCCCTGAGTATTCAGCGCGAGATTGGCGATTCTCGCGGCGCAATCGCAACCCTGCATGCCCGTGGGAGGTATTACCGTGAGCAGGGCGATGCGGTTCGGGCACTTGCCGACATGCGTGGCGCGGTTGAGCTGTTGCGAGAAGTTTATGACCGATTGGGCGGCATGCCCCGCACCACACGCCAGGCCTTTATGGATCAGTTCAATGAGCTTTACCGCGAACTGGTCGATCTCTTGCTGCAGCAGTATGCCGAGCGTCCCGCTGAGCAGTTGGCGGACGAGCTCCTGCGGCTGGCCGAGGAATCGCGCGCACGCTCCTTCACCGAGATGATCAACGAGACCCGCGCAGCCCGTGAGTTGGCTGAAGAAGGCGGTGACCCTCGTTTCAGGCAGCACGTCGTCAAAGAGCGTGAGGCGCGCCTGGCTCTGGATGCGATCAACCGGCGACTGGCCAGCCTTGCTGCTGATTCGCCTGATCTGCCGGCGCTGCGCGAGCAACGGACCAGAGCCGACACAGCCTACCGCGATGCCTACGATGCACTGGCTGTCGAGTTTCCCCGTTTCGCCGACCTCAAACGGCCCGCTCCACTGGGCATCAAGGATATTCAGGCCTTGCTGAGACCGGGAGAGGCGCTGCTTGCCTACTTCATTACCGAGAACCGCACCGGTGTTTGGGCCTTGCGCCAAGACGATTTCCAACTCTCAGTACTTCCCGTCGGGCGGGAAGCATTGGTCCGCCAGGCTAGGCCACTCATCGAGGCCATGCCCGCCCTGGCCGCGGCACTGCAAGCGGTATCCCAGCATCCTGGGAGCAGGCAGATAAGAGCGAGCCTGGATGCCGCAGGCGCCTACAATCTTGAAGACGCCTATCGGCTCTATCGAACCCTGGCCGAGCCGGTCGCCCCAATCTTTCAGGAACAAAGCAGAATCTATCTGGTGCCCGATGACCTTCTCTATCGGCTTCCCTTTGAGGCGTTGCCAACCCAACCGCCGTTAGCAGGCCGGGTCACCTATTGGGTCAATAGCCATGCCTTCTCCTACCTGCCTTCCGCCGCGGTTCTCCGCTCTCTGCGCATGTTCAAGAAAAAACCACGCCGGCCAGGTCGGCCCCTGGCGGCATTCGCCGACCCGATCCTGGATGGATCGGAAGGGCTCGGTCAGGCAGATGAGGTACCTTCTTCGGCCGCCTTGGCCCAGAGAGGCGTAGCACTGCGACGCCTGCGAGATGGCAAGGCCTTGGGCCGTCCTGCGCTCGACCCCCTGCCGGAAACCGCAGCGGAAGCCCGAACTGCGGCACGTCTTCTGGGTGGAAGGCCGGAGGATATCTTTCTCCGAGAGCGGGCCAGTGAGAGGCAGGTCAAGGCCATGTCGCTAATTGATTATCGCTATCTGCTTTTTGCCACCCATGGTCTTCTCGCCGGTGAATTCCGTCGCGGATTGCAGCCTGCGCTGGTGATGAGTTTTGTGGATGACCCGGACAACGACGGACTGCTGGAGATGGGCGAGATTCTGGGCTTGGATCTCAATGCGGATCTGGTGGTGCTGTCTGCCTGCAATACCGGCCGCGATGGCGCTGAAAGCGACCGCG
>JADGBD010000287.1 GCA_015231665.1 Gammaproteobacteria bacterium | reverse complement strand
CTTCATCGCCAAGCTCAGCCCAGGCCAGGTGGAGGAGCGCGAATGGACCTATGTACGCAAGGACGGCTCCAGTTTCCCCGTCTTGCTCAGTATCAGCACCCTGAGCAATGAAACCGGCCAGGTCACTGGCTATCTGGGGGTGGCCAAGGACATCAGCCAGCGCAAGCTGATTGAAGAACGCCTGTTGCTGGCGGATCAGGTCTTCCACAACGCCGGTGAGGGCATAGTCATCACCGATGCCCAGGGCGTGGTGGTGGAGGTCAACCCGGCCTATGAGCGCATCACCGGCTATACCAAGGCGGAAATCCTCGGTCGCACCCCCGGCCATGTGAAATCCGGCCGCCACGATCGGGCCTTTTATCTGCGCATGTGGCAGCAACTGCGCGAGCAAGGTCGCTGGGATGGCGAGATCTGGGATAGACGCAAGAGCGGCGAGGTCTTTCCCAAGTGGCTGAATATCACCAGTATCACCGACAGTTCCGGCCAGATCAGCCATTATGTCGGCATTTTCGTCGATATCAGCCAGCAGAAGGCGACCGAGGAGAAGCTTGCGCAACTGGCCTTCTACGACCCCCTCACCCAACTGCCCAACCGCGCCCTGTTCCGCGATCGTCTGGGCTACCAGCTCGACGTGGGTCAGCGCGAGCAGGCCCGGCTGGGGCTGATGTTCATCGACCTGGATCGGTTCAAGCAGGTGAACGACAGCCTGGGGCACGACGCCGGCGATGAACTCCTGATTGAGGTCGCCCAGCGCATCCAGAGCTGCCTGCGCAAGAGCGACACCGTTGCCCGCCTCGGCGGCGACGAGTTCACCCTCATAGTGCCCGGCCTGCAATCCGATGCAGACGCCGGCCAGCTGGCAGCCAAGATCATCGAGCAGCTGCAGCTGCCTTTCGCCATCCGCAGCCACGAGGCCTGCATCGGCGCCAGCATCGGCATCGCCATCCATCCCGAAGATGGCACGGATAGCGAAACCCTGATCAAACACGCTGACCAGGCCATGTATCAGGCCAAGCAGCGGGGCCGGGGGAATTATTGTTTCTACTCAGAGATCAGGGGGTTGGTGGATTAGCTGGGGTGCTTAAATGCCCATTCGGATTGGCATAGGCCTTGAACTGGGCCATCAAAAGCCCCTCAGCTCATCACCAAAGGTGCCCCTTTCTTCTACCAGCTGGTTATAGGCCTGAATTGCCGGGGCATTTTGCCGTTGCCAGAGTTCGCGCTGTCTGGCGTTGACCAGTTCCGCCAAGGCCGTTTCCAGCATGTCAAAGGCTGGTTGCATGTGCATTTCTCCCAGGTGATAGATACTCCTCCTCAATCCAGATCACCCCGGCTTGCGCAGCAGATCGACCCGGGAGGGTTTGAGGAAATTCGCGCCATCGGCCCTCAGGTGAGCCTCGAAGGCGGCCTTGATCCGCTGGTAGAGGGCGTCGTCGATCTGGTGCTGGGTGTGGGTCACCTTGAGCAAGCGGTCCTCGAACTCCTCCCAGTTGGCGTAGTGGCCAGGGGATTCAAAGAAATGCTGGCCCTGATGCTCAAACAGATCGGCCTCAACCGCGCGGCAGAGAGCGGCAAAGGCCTGCTCGCGCACCCGTTTTTCGTCGTTGAACAGGCTCAGGATGCTGTTGAAATCGCCAGCGTAAACCGGCTCGGAGATGTAAGCCAGGCCACCGGGCTTGAGCACCCGATTGAGCTCGACAAAGCCGCAATCCATCAACTCCGCCGGCACGTGATGCAGGGACTTGAGCATGATGGCGATGTCCACCGAGGCATCGTCCAAGGGTACCGACTCCATCCCGGCGTAGATGAAGCGCACCTGGGGCAGATCGCTGATGGCGAGGTTTTTCTCATGCTGGATGCGGTCTACCTCGGTGGCTATGACCTCGGCCACGGCGAAGTCCTCCGCCAGCCGGCGGGTCAGCCAGGCGCGGCCGCAGCCCAGTTCCAGCACCCGGCTACCGGCCAGGGGCAGAAGTTGACCCAGGATTTCAAGCTCAGTGGCCTGGCGATAAGCGGAGGGCTCGTGGATCGTCAAATTGACTGTTTTACTTGGGTTTAATGGCTTCATTTGCTCGGGATTTTTTCCGCCAAAGCTGTCAGAATAGGCGCCGATTATCCCACTTTCTCAAGCGCATTGCCTCAGGGAGCAACACATGACCGAGCTTAACAATCCCGAGATCGTCCATCTTGATGGTGAGGCCATCCGCCTTGATGATCTGGTGGAGGACTACAAGACCCTGTCTGAACAGGTGGAACTGCTCAAGCGCAGCAACCGCAAGGCGGTGCGCCGTTTCCGCGAGGAAATGTCCCTGCGCCCCTATCAGGCGGAGCTGATCCGCATGCAGCAGTACCTTGAGGACCACAACCGGCGCATGATCATCCTGTTCGAAGGCCGCGACGCCTCGGGCAAGGGCGGCACCATCCGCCGTGTCACCCGCTACATGAACGAAAAGCATTACCGCGTTGTTGCCCTCGGCAAACCCACCGAGGAGCAGCGCACCCAGTGGTTCTTCCAGAAATACGTCGGCCAGATGCCCTGCGGCGGCGAGGTGGTGCTGTTTGACCGGAGCTGGTACAACCGCGCCATGGTCGAACCGGTATTCGGCTTCTGTGCCCCTGAGGAATACAACAACTTCATGACCGGGGTGACCGGATTCGAGAAGGATCTGGTTCGCCAGGGCACGACCCTGATCAAGATCTACTTCTCGGTGACCAAGGAAGAGCAGGCCCGCCGCTTCGAACGGCGCAAGAACGACCCCCTGCGGCAGTGGAAGTTGAGCGAAATCGACGTCCAGGCCCAGGACCGCTGGGACGAGTTCACCCAGCAGAAGTACGAGATGCTCAAGCGCACCCACACCACCCACGCACCCTGGACCATCATCCGCTCCAACGACAAGCACCTGGCGCGGGTCAATGTGATGAAGGTGATTCTCAACAGCCTGCCCTACGAGCGGCTCAATCCCGAGCTGGACTTCGTCCCCGATCCCGAGATCGTCGTCTCAGGCTCCCGCGAGCTGGAGATGATGGAGGCCCAGCGCCTGCGTTCGGGCAAGTTTGTCGGCTAGCTCCGCCAACAGCCCAGCCAGCATTCCAGCGACCATCCCAGCGCCCTCGGCCCCCTCTGGGGCCGAGGGCCGGGCGGCAACAGCGCCGCCCCAGGCCCTGGAGGACAGCAACTGAACCTGCGCGATCTCAAATACATCATTGCCCTGGCCGAGACACG
>JADGBD010000286.1 GCA_015231665.1 Gammaproteobacteria bacterium | reverse complement strand
CCCCGATCCCCTACCTCCCACCCCCATTTTTCCAAACAACTCACTGATTTCCCCATGGGGCTGGGGTTTGGCAAACAGATATCCCTGGCCGATCTGGCAGCCTTCGCGGCTGAGGAAGTCGCTTTGGCCCTGGGTCTCTACCCCTTCAGCAACGACGCCTAGCTTGAGCGCCTTGGCCATGGCGAGGATCGATTGAACTATGGCAAGGTCGTCCTGGTTGTCGGGGATTTCGTCGATGAACTGGCGATCGATCTTGAGCATATCGATGGGCAGGTGGCGCAGATGGCTGAGGGAGGAGAAGCCGGTGCCGAAGTCGTCGATGTGGATGGCTATGCCCATGCTGCGGAGTGATTCCAGCGTCTTGATGCTGTAGTGAAAGTTGGGCATGGCGGCGCTTTCGGTGATCTCGATGGCGAGGCTGCCGGCGGGCATGCCGCTTTCGCTGAGGATGGGACCTATGGTCTCCACCAGGTTGCTCTGGAGGAACTGGTGGGGGGAGAGGTTGATGGAGATCAGGCCCACGTCGAGGCCTTGGGCCTTCCAGTCGAGGTATTGACGCACGGCGCGGCGCAGCACCCAGTAGCCGATGTGGACGATCAGACCGCTCTGCTCGGCCAGGGGAATAAAGTCACCCGGCGGGATCATGCCGTGCTCGGGATGGGGCCAGCGCAGCAGGGCCTCGACGCCAAACCAGCTGCCGCGGGCGAGATCCCACTGGGGCTGGTAGTGAAGCTCCAGCCGGTCATGGCGCAGGGCCTCGCGCAGGTCGTTTTCCAGCAGCACCTGTTCCGACATCTGCTGGTTGAGGCTGTGGCTGAAACTGCTGAAGGTGTTGCGGCCGCGATCCTTGGAGCGGTACATGGCGATGTCGGCATGCTTGATCAGGGTTTCGCCATCGAGACCGTCCTCCGGATAGCGGCTGACTCCCACGCTGATGCTGATGTGGTACTGGCGGCCGCCCAGATCAAAGGGTCGCGCCATGAGTTCGAGAATCTTTGCCGCCACCTGTTCGGCGTCATGCTGGCTATCCACCCCGGGCAGGAGCATGAGAAATTCGTCACCGCCCATGCGCGCAACGGTATCGTTCTCGCGCAGTTCGGATTTGAGTCGCTGGCTGACCTGCAGCAGCAGTTCATCGCCCACGCTGTGACCAAGGGTGTCGTTGATGCTCTTGAAGCGGTCCAGGTCCATGAACAGCAGGGCAAAGCCGCTCTGATTGCGGCGGGCGTGGGCCAATTCCTGATTCAGCCGGTCGGTGAACAGGTGGCGGTTGGGCAGTTCGGTGATGCCATCGAAATAGGCCAGCTGGTGCAACCGCCGCCGGGTGCTTTCCTCGCGGGAGATGTCGGAAAACACGCCGACGAAGTATTGCGGCCGCCGCTGTTCATCGAAGATGGTGCTGATGCTCAACCACTCGGGGTAGATTTCTCCGTTGGCGCGGCGGTTCCAAATCTCTCCGCGCCAACTGCCCTCGCGGTTGAGGGCGCTCCACATATCCGCATAGAAGGTGGAGGTATGCTTGCCGGATTTGAGCAGGCGGGGGGTCTGCCCCAGGGCCTGTTCACGGCTGAAGCCGGTGGTCAGCTCAAAGGCAGGGTTGACGTAGCAGATCTGCATCTGCTGGTTGGTGATCATCACCCCTTCAAGGGTACTTTCCAGGGCACGGCCCTTGATCTTCAGCTCCAGACTCAGTTCCTGGAGCTGGCTGATATCGCTGCAGGCCGCCAGCCAGACCGCCTCGCTGCCCTCCAGGCCATGGACAATGCGGTGCAGGTGCAGCAGCATGTGCAGGGGCTGGCTGCGGCCTTTGACGCTGAATTTGAGGCTGTGCTCCAAATTGTTCTGGTCGGTATTGAGCATGTGGTGGAGGATGCTCAATTCCTGACCATCGACAAAATGCCCCAGGGGATAGTGCAGCAGCTTGGCCCGGCTCAGGCCCAGCAGGCGGCAGAGGGTGTGGTTGCATTCGAGGATGATGCCCTTGGCATTGAGGGTGCAGTAGCCCACCGGCGCGGCATCGTAGAGCTGGGAGAACTTGTCGCGGGAGGCGGCCAGCACGGCCTGGGTCTTGCGCAGCTCCTCGTTTTGCATCTCCAGCTCGATCTGATGCACCCAGAGATCGTGCAGCAGGGTCTGGATCTGCTGGCTGCTGAGCTCTTCCACCTCGGCCAGACTGGGCTGATCGGCAAGCCCTTCGGCCTCGGCACGGAGAAATTGCAGCAGGCTGTCGTCGCTGGCTTTATCCACGGCGCGTTATGCCTGTGCCTGCGGGTCCAGCGCAGATGGGTCCGACACCTGCAGGCCGATGGAGCAGACCCCGCTGGGGTAGCCCTTGGCATCGTAGATCGGCGTGTTGCTCCAGTAGATCTGGCAGATGGAGCCGTCCTTGCGCACTATGGGGTTTTGGTAGTTGCGCAGCATGGGCGCATCGCCACCGATGAAGCCCTCGAACACCCGGCGCACCTCGGCGCGCAAGGGTTCAGGCACGCTATGGTCGATCCAGCTCTGGCCTTCCAGCTCCTGGCGCTGCCAGCCGCCGTAATCCAGCAGGAACTCGTTGACGAAACTGATGTTGCCGTTGCGATCCAGCTGCACCGCGAGCATCTCCAGGTTCTCCAGGGTGGAGCGGAACAGGTCCTGGGAGCGGATCAGGGCATCCTCGGCCTGGTGGCTTTCGGTGATGTCCTTGACCATGCCGAGCATCCGCTCCGGCAGGCCACGCGCATCCACATGCACCCGGCCGTTTTCCTCCAGCCAGCGTATCTGACCATCGGGCCAGATCACCCTATGCCGCACCTGATAGGATCGGCTGGGGTTGTCGAGGGACTTCTGCACCTCGCGCTCCAGGCGCTGGCGGTCTTCCTGGGGCATGAGGCCAAGGAAGTCGTCGTAGTTGCCGCTGAAGCCACCCGGCGCCAGGCCAAACATGGCCTCCACCTGCTCGGACCAGCGCAGCTTGTTGTTGCTGATGTCCCACTCCCAGCTGCCCAGGCCGGCGGATTCCTGGGCCAGCTTGTAGCGCTCCTCGCTGCGGCTGAGGGCATCGCGCATCTGTTTGGTGGTATTGATGTTGACGAAGGTGAGCAACACCCCGGAGAAGAAATCCGGCCCTACCCGGTAGGGGAAGATGCGCATCAGATAGACATTACCGCCGCGGTCGCTCACCTCCTGCTCTACCGCTTGATGGTTCTGATTGACCTGCCGCACCAGCTTGTCCAGGTCCACCTCCATC
>JADGBD010000019.1 GCA_015231665.1 Gammaproteobacteria bacterium | reverse complement strand
GGGCAAGCTACCTTCGAGCACCTGGCGCAGGCCGCGGGCGGCGCTCTGGGCACCGGCATCCTCGCCGAGGGCGGAGCCGCAGGCCTCGAGATAGTTGGCGCCGACCCCGGAGTGGGCCAGTTGGGGGTCGCCGTTGGCACGGGCAAAGCGCTTCCAGGCGTTGTTCACCATCTGGATCACCCCATCGGGGCTAAGCACGGCGATGTGCTCCGGCAAGGCATCGATGATCGATTGCAGGCGGCGGACGTCATGGATGGCGGTGACCTCGACAAAGGTCGCCACCGCCCCCCGCTCGGGGCTGGAGGGCACCTGATAGGGCAGCATCCGCACCAGATAGATGTATTTGCCGTCGCGGGAGTTGACCTCACGCTCGGTGGTGCGCTGCAGATTGAGGGTCTGCTGCAGGTCGCGCATCAGATCGGGATAGTCGAGCAGATGGGCGATGTCATCCAGCGGCCGCCCCAGGTCGGTATCCCGCAGCTTGAAGATCAGGCTGGCGTCGGGGCTGAAGCGGGTGATGTTGAGATCGCCATCGACAAACACCGTGGCCACCCCGGCGGCCTTGGCCAGGCTATCGAGATCGGCATTGACGCGATTGAGCAGGAGCACCTTTTCCTGGAACTCGGCATTCACCGTGCTCATTTCCTCGTTGACCGACTGCAGCTCCTCGTTGGAGCTTTGCAGCTCTTCGTTGGAGGCCATCAGCTCCTCGTTGGTGGCCTGGAGTTCCTCGTTGGAGGTCTCCAGCTCCTCGATGGTGGCCTGCAGGCTCTCGCGGGTGGCGGCCAGCTCCTGCTCCAGAATCGACAGGCGGGCAACGGTCTCGGCATCCAGATTGAGGGATTCGGCATCCATCACCTGCTGGTGCTGCTCCAGCTCGAAGCAGAGCAGGGTCAGGCGCTCGTCATCGGGACCGCCGACGGGGTGGGCGGACAGGCGCAAATGCTGAATCTGGCCGTTGATCTGGCGCAATTCCAGCAGGTCGGAGATCAGCGATGCACGATCACGCGAGGCCTTGTAGAGCAGTGCCGAGGCCACCGGGGTGATGTTGTCCGGCAACAAGCGGCCAATCTGCAGGCTGGCGCTGCCCTCTTTGGCGCGCAGGTAGGGGGAAAGGTCGCCGAACAGGTGAATCGCGTGGTGATTCTCGTCCACCAGGATCGCCGGTGGAGCAAAGCGGTTGAGCAGCACATTCAGCCCGGCATCGGCCAGGGCATTGCCCGCCGCCTGCCGCCGCCCCTGGGCCGAGCGGCCGCTTTGGTCCTTGCCCAGGTGGGGCATCATCAGCCCCAGCTGGCGAGCCAGCAGCAGCGGCGCCACAGGCCCCTTGCGCCGGAACAGCTTGTGGCGGGCGCTGATCACCTGCAGCCCCTCGGTGGAGGCGGTGAGGGATTCGCTGGAACCGAGCAGGAGGGCACCGCCATCCACCAGGGCATACTGGAGTGAGCGCAGCACCCGCTCCTGGGCGATGGATTTGAAGTAGATCAGGGTGTTGCGGCAGACCACCAGGTCCATCTTGGTGAACGGCGGATCGGCCAGCAGATTGTGGCGGGCGAAGACGATGCACTGGCGCAGGTCGTTGCGGACGAGAAACCGCTCGCCCTTGCGCAGAAAGAAGCGTTCGAGCCGCTCCGGCGACAGCTCGGCGGCAGCGGACTCTGGATACTGGCCGGCGCCGGCGGTCTCGACGCATTGCTGATCCACATCGGTGGCGAAGATCTTCAGGCTCGGCCAGCGCTTCTCCCGCTCGAAGGCCTCGAGAAACAGCATGCCGAGGCTGTAGGCCTCCTCCCCTGTGGCCACCCCCGAAGTCCAGACGCGGATGCTCTCCCCCGCCTGCTTGCGCTGCACCATCGGCCGGATGACCTTGTCCGCCAACTCCTGAAAGGTCTCGGTATCGCGGAAAAAGCTGGTGACCGAGATCAACAGCTCACGCCTGAGGGTGATGATCTCGTTGCGATCGTTCTCCAGCAGGTCCAGGTATTGGTACAACTCCGGGGAATGGCGCACCTGCTGGCGCCGCTCGATGCGGCGCATCACCGTGTTCGGCTTGTAGTCGGAGAAATCGATCCCGCCCACCTGATGGAGCAGGTGCATGATGCTGGCAAACACCTCTTCGGTGCTCATCCGCGCATAGGGGATGACTCGCGCCGGTTCTTCATCCACCGCTTTATAGGGGCGGTTCTGGATATGCGCCGCCAGGCGCAGGGGCAACTCCTCCGCCGGCAGGATGGCATCCACCAGGCCGGTGGCTATGGCGCTGCGGGGCATGCCGTCAAAGGCCGCCGAATCCGGCGCCTGGACCATGAGAAAGCCGCCGCCGGCGTTGATCGCCACCGCACCGCGGGCGCCATCGGAGCCGGTACCGGAGAGAATCACCCCCACCGCGCGCTTGCCGTAGGCATCCGCCAGGGAGTGGAAGAAGATGTCGATGGGCAGGGTCAGGCCGCGGGGATTCTTCGGTGTCAGATGCAAATGCCCGGAGCTGACGTGCATCACCGAGCCGGGCGGGATCAGATAGAGGTGATTGGCCTCGATTGCCATGTCGTCCTCGACCACGATCACCGGCATGCTGGTGTGGCGCGCCAGCAGGTTGTTCATCATGCTCTTGTGATCCGGCGAGAGGTGCTGGATGACGACAAAGGCCGCGCCGGTGTCCGCCGGGCACTGCTTGAAGAAGCGCTCCAGGGCATCCAGCCCGCCGGCGGATGCGCCGATGCAGACCACATAGCTGTCAAAGCCTGCAAGGGGCTGGTTTGGCGCGGAGTCAGGGGCTGAATTCATCAAAAGGCCGTATGCCAGGGGATAACTGGCTGATCATAGCCCCCGGCCGCAGGCCCCACAAGGCTAAAGGTCATAGCCTTGTGGCTTGATAGAGGCACCGCCCAAGCCTTTGGCCGCTGTCGGCTTGGGGGTATACTGGCCAGGTCATTCAGATTTCAGGACGCAGAGAGCGCAAAGCAGCGCAGAGACCGCAGAGTGATATTTGTAGAAACCTAATATCTGCGTAACCACTCACGCCCATTAGCCCCTCTCCCCGGCGGGGGAGAGGGTTAGGGAGAGGGAGGGGCAAATAAAACACACCTCACCCCCGCCCCGCAAAGGGATAGAGAGTGATTAGCCAAGCCTCTGCGTCCTCTTTGGCAAGCCTTTCATCCGCCCATCAGGATCAATCATCATGGCCACACAACCGAGCAAAATTCTCGATACCTTCGACAACCCCCAGCCCCAGCGCGATTACAGCATCCGCATTCGCATGCCGGAGTTCACCTGCCTCTGCCCCAAGACCGGCCAGCCGGACTTTGCCGAGCTGCTGCTGGAGTATGTGCCCGACCAGAAATGCCTGGAGCTGGAGTCCCTCAAGCTTTACATCTGGTCCTTCCGCGATGAAGGCGCCTTCCACGAGGACATCACCAACCGCCTGCTCAACGACATGGTCGCCGCCGCCGAGCCTCGCTTCATGCGCCTGACCGCCGACTTCAAGGTCCGCGGCGGCATCTACACCCTGGTCACCGCCGAACACCGCGCCCCCGGCTGGCAGGCCCCAACGCCGGTGGTGTTACCTTAACTCGGGACTGGGGATTCGGGACTCGGGACTCGTGAGTTGCCATGGCTGTTTCGCAAATGATTACCCGCTGCAAGTGTTACAGCCCAACCCCGCTTTTAAAGCTGGCCGCTGGCCGCTGCAGGCTGTCCGCTGAAACCTGAGACATGATCCAGCTCGGCCTTGATCTGGGCACCTCCGGGGTACGCGCCTGCGCCATTGATCTGCAGCGCAGGCCCCTGGCCGAGGCCGCCCTGCCCTTGCCACCGTCCCAGCGCGCAGAAGGCGGCGTCTCGCGCCAGCAGCCGCAGGATTGGCTGGATCGCAGCCTGGAGGTGCTGGCCTTGGTCTGCGCCCAACTCGGCCCGGCCGCGGCCAGCGTCCGTGCCCTGGCGGTTGATGGTACCTCCGCCAGCCTGCTGGCCTGCCGGCCCGACGGCACACCCCTCGGGCCGGCGCTGATGTATGACGACTGCAGCTGCGCCCCCGAGCTTGAGCCCCTGGCCGGGGTCATCCCCAGCAGCAGCCCTGCCCGTTCTGCCAGCGCCAGTCTGGCCAAGCTGCGTCGGTTTCAGCGCCAGTTCACCTCAGCCTTTCTCGCCTTGCATCAGGCCGACTGGATTGCCGGCCAGCTGTGCGGCCGGTTCGGCTGGAGCGACGAGCACAACGCCCTCAAGCTCGGCTATGACCCCCTGCAAAGGCGCTGGCCGGACTGGCTGCTGGGCTTGGCGGCAGCACATCTGCCCCAGGTTTATCCCGCAGGCGCAGGCATAGGCCAGATTCAGCCGGAGATGGCGGCGCGCACCGGCCTGCCGCCGGGTTGTCTGATCTGCGCCGGCACCACCGACAGCACCGCAGCCGCCCTGGCCAGCGGCATCCAGCAGCCGGGACAGGCGCTAAGCGTGCTCGGCAGCACCCTGGTGCTCAAGGTGCTGGCGGAGCAACCGCTGTTCGCCAGTGAATACGGCATCTACAGCCACCGCCTCGGCGATCTCTGGCTGGTGGGCGGCGCCTCCAACAGCGGCGGTGCGGTCTTGCTGGAGTTTTTCAGCCGCGAACAGCTGGCGCAGATGACGCCCCAGCTCCGCCCCGAGCAACCCACCGGGCTGGATTACTATCCCCTGCCGCGCCCGGGCGAGCGCTTTCCCCGCAACGACCCCCAGCTGGCACCGCGACTGGAGCCAAGGCCGGCCGATGCGCTGCAGTTTTTTCAGGGGCTGCTGGAGGGGATCAGCGCGATCGAGCGAGAGGGCTACCGCCTGCTGGCACAACTGGGCGCGCCCTACCCCAGCGAGGTCTTCAGCAGCGGCGGCGGCAGCACCAACCCAGCCTGGCGGCAGATACGCCAAAACCACCTCGGCGTGCCGGTACACCAGGCAGCGCAGCAACAGGCGGCCTACGGTGCGGCCTTGCTGGCGGCTGGTGTGTAACATTCGGGACGCAGAGATCGCAAAGAAGCGCGGAGAGCGCAGAGGATTAATTTGTAGCCCGGATGGAGTGCGCAGAATCCGGGGTTGCAGCTGGGCAGGGCCACCCCGGATTCCGCTTCGCTGCATCCGGCTACAGGGGCTGAACTTATGTTATAACTTCATGTTTTGAATAATTATTTCTATTTTCACTGATCAGGCATAGGCAGACATCACCCATCAACTTGCTTGTTGAGTGCTATCCTCAGTGATAGCATGAAGCGCATGAAAGTGGTGGTGGATACCAATGTATTTGTCTCCGCGTTACGTAGCCATACGGGTGCATCGCGGGCTCTGTTGCGCGCCTGTCTGAGCAGGCGTTTGCACCCCTGCATCTCGTTGGCACTCTTTGCCGAGTATAGAGACGTCATGGGCAGAGCCGCCTTGTTCGTTGGCTGCCCGATCAACGAAGAGAAGCGTGCTGCCTTGCTGGATGCCTTCTTGTCGGTCTGTCAGATGACCGAGGTGTATTACCTCTGGCGACCCAATCTCACTGACGAGGCCGACAACCATTTGATTGAACTGGCCGTTGCGGCTCAAGCAGAGGTCGTGGTGACGCATAACCGTTCTGATTTCCGCCAGGGCCAATTGCGTTTTCCGGGGATACGCATTCGCTCCCCCGCTGAGTTACTGAAGGAGGCTTTCTGATGTCTGTGGTTACCCTGCGGATTGCCGACGAAAAACACGCCCGCCTGAAGCAATTGGCGGCCAGTCGTCACACCAGCATCAACCGTTTGCTGGATGAACTGGCCACCATTGCTCTGACCCAACATGACTTGATGATCCAATTCAAGGCCGCCGCTCAGCGGGGCAACCCCGCAGAAGGGCTGGCCATTCTGGACGAACTCGACGCCCATTTCACCCGCCCTGAAAGCTAACCCGTAAAGCCAGAACTAATAGGGACGCAGAGATCGCAAAGAAGCGCGGAGAGCGCAGAGGATTACTGTAGACCGGATGGAGTGCGCAGAATCCGGGGTTGCAGCTGGGCAGGGTTACCCCTTCTGAACTTTCTCCGCGACCTCTGCGCTTCTCTGCGCGCTCTGCGTCCTTCTCGCAACCCTTACAGCTTTTGCCTTGCCTGGGCGAGCAATTCCTGGGCCTTGTCGAAGTCGAAGCCGTCCAGGCTTTCGCCCATGGCTTGGAACAGGTCGCGCAGTTCGCCGGCGGGCAGGTGGGGGATGATCTGCTCCAGCTTGTCTTTGCTGTCCACGCTGTAGTCCTGCAGCGCGGCGGCGAGCAGCTCGATCAGTCGCTGCAATTCCTTCGGCTCCAGCGGCTCGGCGCTTTCGCTGCTGGTGCTGGGGTTTAGCAGCGGAGCGATTTCACCGAGCACCAGCTGCAGCTGTGCCTGCAGCTGGTCCAGCCGCTGCGGGTCGATGTCCAGACCCTGCTTGAGGTCCAGCTCCATTGCCAAGCTCAGGGCCTGGAGCTGGCTGGCGCCAATGGTGCCGGCGGTGCCCTTGAGGCTGTGGGCGGTGCGGGTAGCGGCGGCGCGGTCGCCGGCGTTGAGCGCCTGACGCAGATCCTCGACGGTGTTAGCCTGATTGTGGCGGAAGATCTGCAGCAGGTTGAGATACAGCTCGACATCCCCATCCAGTCGCTCCAGGCCGCGCTGGGTATCTACCGTTTCGAGCCGGGGCAGAACCGCTTGTGCGCTGCTGGAGCTGGCAGCCGGTGCCTGTGCCTGTACTGGCAGCGCCTGCGCCAGCGGGTTTTGCGGTTTGATCCACTTGGCCAGGGTGGTGAACATCTCGCGGACGTTGATCGGCTTGGCGATGTGGTCGTTCATGCCCGCTTCCAGGGCCTTCTGCACGTCCTCGACCATGGCGTTGGCGGTCATGGCGATGATCGGCAGGTCCTTGAACCGCTCCTGCTGGCGAATCCGCCGGGTGGCGGTGTAGCCGTCCATCACCGGCATCTGGCAGTCCATGAGGACGCCATCGAAGCTGCAATGGTCGAGCCGATCCAGCGCCGCCTGACCGTTGACCGCCAGCTCGACGTTGATGGCGTTGTTGCGCAGCAATTCCAGCGCCAGCTCCTGATTGAAGGCGTTGTCCTCCACCAGCAGCAGGTTGGCGCCGGCGAGCTGGGCGGCGATCTGATGATAATCCGTCGGCGGATGGTGGATGCGTCGGCGCATCATCTCCTGGCCCATGGCCTCCATCAGGGTTTCCAGCAGGGTCGAGGCGGTGACTGGTTTGTGCAGCACCGCGGCAATCGGCAGCCGCTCTTCCCGCGCCTTTTGCAACAGCAGTTCGCGGCCGTGGGCACTGATCATGATGATCCGCGGCGGCTCCGGGTATAGCTCGATGATGCGCTGGGCACATTCGTAGCCGTCCATCTGCGGCATCTGCCAGTCGAGCAGGACCAGGTCATAGGCCCTGCCCTCGGTCTCGGCCTGGGCCAGGGCAGCCAGCGCTTCCTCGCCGCTGGCGGTGCAGTCCACTTGCAGCTGATAGTCCCTGGCCATGTGGCTGAGGACCTCGCGCGCGGCATCGTTGTCGTCCACCAGCAGCAGGCGCGAGTCCGCCAGGGCCTGACTCGGCGCCAGGGGCTGCTGCCCAGACCTCTCCAACCAGCCGCAGCGCAGGGTGAAATGGAAGGTGCTGCCCTGACCCGGCTCACTTTCCACCCAGATGTCGCCACCCATCAGCAGGGTCAGGCGTTTGCAGATGGCCAGCCCCAGGCCGGTGCCGCCATGGGTGCGGGTGATGGAGCCATCGGCCTGGCTGAAGGATTGGAACAGGCGTGCCTGGGATTCGGCGTTCATGCCAATGCCGCTGTCCTTGACCCGAGAATGCAGCTGCAGCTCATTCTCCTTTTGCCAATCCAGCCCCACGCCGCTGATGATGTCGCCCTGCTCGGTGAACTTGATCGCGTTGTTGGCCAGATTGACCAGGATCTGATTCAGCCGCGTGGGATCACCGATGAGCCGTCGCGGCACCGCCCGATCGACGTCGAACAGCAGCTCCAGGCCCTTTTCATCCGCCTTGTAGCCGATCAGGTTATCCAGGCTATCGAGTACCTCGTTGAGATCGAAGGGGTGCTCCTCCAGTTCCAGCTTGTTGGCTTCGATCTTGGAAAAGTCGAGGATGTCATTGATGATCCCGAGCAGGGACTCGGCCGCCTGGTTGACCCGGCGGATGTAGCTGAACTGGCGCTCGTTGAGCTGGGTTTCCAGGGCCAGCTGGGACATGCCGATGATGGTGTTCATCGGCGTGCGAATCTCATGGCTCATATTGGCGAGGAATTCGCTTTTCATCCGGCTGGCGGACTCGGCCGCCTCCCGGGCCACACGCATCGCCAGTTCCGCCTGCTTTTGCTGGGTGACGTCGGTATTCAGAGAGAGATAGCGTTCCGGCCGGCCCTGCTCATCCAGCAGCGGAGTGATGGTGGTACTGACCCAGAAGCGCTCGCCGGAGCGCTTGTGATTGCAGAAATCGCCGCGCCAGGTCTGGCCCTGCTGGATGGTCTGCCAGAGGTTTTGGTAGTAAGCCTGGTCGTGCACATCGGACTTGATCAGGCGATGGGTCTGGCCGATCAGTTCCTCGGCGCTGTAGCCGGTGATGTCGACGAAGCCTTGATTGACGTAAATGATCGCGCCCTTGGCGTTGGTCATGCTGAGGATGGCGTGGTTGTTGAGGGCGCGATCGCGAAACTGCACCTCGCGGGCCATGACGCGAAAGTCCTGCGACAGCTGGCCGATCTCGTCGCGGCTGACCGCGGGCAGGCTCAGGTCCCATTTGCCCCCGGCGATCTGGGCGGTGGCCTGGCCGAGCTGGCGCATGGGGCGGATGATGTAGCGATAGGAGCTGACCAGCATGAGCAGCAGCACGCTGCCGATCATGAGTAACATGAAATCACGGATGTTGCTCACATCCGCCACCACCTGCTGTTTGACCTCGCTCCAGTTGAGATCGACGAGCAGATGCCCCAGGCGGGTTCCGGAAAGTTCGAGGGCGTGCTCGTGGCGAATGAATTCCTGGCCGCGCTGGGGCAGCACAGGCTCGGCGAACAGGGGATAGAGGCGCATGCCGGCCTCATCGTATAGCTGCAGGTTAAACCATTCACCCTCGCGCTGGGCCTGGAGCATGCTCAGATTACCCACCACCGCGGCCAGGTCGTGGGATAGCAGGTGATTCACCAGGGCCGACTCGGCGGCCTGCAGCTGGGCGTGGGCGTGGGCTTCAAAGCGGACCTTGGCACGCTCGATCTGCAACGGCGCCCAGTGCAGGTGGAGCACGGCCAGTATCACCATCAGGCCGAGCAGCGGCGGCAGACTGATCTTCAGGGGTAGGTTCATGCCGACTCAGTACGCCTGCCTTAATAAGCCTGATAGAACCGCTCCAACCCCAGCTTGCGCAGGGGCTGGTAGTCTGCAATCTCTGCCGGGCCGATCTGCTTGATCGGCACGGGTGCCAGCAGGGCCCGCCCCGCCTCAGTCTCGCCCAGCTGCAGCAGGGCCTGGAGAATTTTCTCCCGTGCCTCGGCAGCGACACTGGGCAGCACCGCCAAGGGGTGGGACGGCACCGGCGTGGTTTGATGGATGATCTGCAGATGCTCGCGGTATTCCGGCTTCTGCTGATTCAGGGTCTTTTGCACGCCGCCGCCTGCCGCTGCCTTGCCCATGAGGACGCTGAGATAGACCGAGTCGTGGGTCTTGACGTACAGGGGGTTGATCTTGACTTGAAAGCGGTCCTGCAGCTCTTGGCGCATCTGCAGCGAGGCGCCCAGGGCATTGGGTGCGGGGAAGGCGACAGTCTTGCCCTGCAGCTGTTCCGGGCTGCCGATGCCGCTATCCTTCTTCACCACCAGCACACCCTGGAGCTGGCGGCCATGATCCCGCACCAGGGGGATGTAGCCGGCCTTGTCGTTGGCCATCACCAGATGGTAGGGATTCATGTAGGCCAGATCGAACTTGCCCTCAGCAAATTCACGCTCGAACTCGGGGATGGTGGGTGAACCGCGCAGCTCGAAGGCGTAGCCGGTGGCCTGCTGCAGGTGATCAAGAATCGGCCGCCAGATGGCATGCAGCTTACGCACCTCATATTGGGGTACAACGCCGAGGATGTAGGGCTTGTCCTGCGCCAGAAGAGCCGGCGAGGCCAATGCGGCCATGACCAGCAGCAGACAGCAGAATCTCATGATGACTCCAGGATGATGACCCAACAGGGGCGACAGAGGCGTTATCTGGCGGCGCGTCTTTCCCGGTTAGCGATTACCACGACCCCTTAGTGTATTTTTCAGTAGCACGGATGCTATGATAAAGAAAAAACCACATTATGACCATGGAGGGATTGTTCCGGAGGATTCATACCGCCATGATTGATCGCAGAGTTATGCGCTTTTACCTAGGTTTTTTCCTGCTGCTCAGCTTCGTCTTCATCCCGGCTCAGGCCAGTGCTGAGGAGCCGCTTGGGGCCAGCAAACGCCTGGCCTATCTGGTCTCGGACATCCGTATTCCCTTCTGGGCGATCATGGCCCGCGGCATCCAGCACAGCGCTGCCAGCCAGGGCTTCAGCGTCGAGGTCATGAGCGCCGACAACACTGCCAAGCTGGAGCTGGAGAACAGCGTCAAGGCGATTCGCCGCAAGGTTGATGGCATCATCCTCTCGCCCACCAATTCCTCCGCCGGCGCCACGCTGCTCAAGCTTGCCGCCCAGGCGAAGATTCCGGTGGTGGTCGCCGATATCGGTGCCGATTCCGGCAGCTATGTCTCCTATATCTCCTCGGATAACGCCGAAGGCGCCTATCTGATCGGCCGCATCCTCGCCGAGCGCATGCATGACCTGGGCTGGCAGGATGGCCGAGTGGGCATAATCGCTATTCCGCAGAAGCGGGAGAACGGCCAGGCACGCACCAGTGGCTTCATGCGCGCCCTGGAGGAGGCCGGCATCAAGGGCGCCGATCTGCGCCAGCAGGTGGATTTCTCCCATCAGGAAACCTACAGATTCAGCCGCGAGCTGATTCAGGCCCATGCCGATCTGCGCGCCCTCTGGCTGCAGGGCTCGGACCGCTATCAGGCGGCGCTGGAGGCGATTCGCGACAGCGGCAAGGAGGGACAGATTCTGCTCATCTGCTTTGATGCCGAGCCCGAGTTTCTCGACCTGATCCCCCAGGGTGCGCTGGTGGGCGCGGCCATGCAGCAGCCCTTTCTGATGGGCCAGATGGCCGTGGAATCCCTCCAGCGCCATCTGCAGGGAGAGCCGGTGGAACGGCTGCAACAGCTGCCGATTCTGGCGGTATCCGCCGATAACATCGACCAGCAGTTGCCGCTCATCCGCCGCAACGTCCTGGGTTTGCTGCCTTAGGGCGGCGTTTGCATCAGCTCAGTGACCAAGAAACGCCCCTCCATCTATCTGACCCTGACGCTGATCACCATTGCCACCGTGGGTGGAATCATGGCGCTGCAGACCTACTACAGCTCCACCAGCACCCGCCAGCAGATGCTCGACCAGCTGACGGCCGGCGCCGAGCGGAGTTTTATCGCCCTCGCCAAGAACATCTCCGAGCTGATTGCCGCCTATTCGGCCAATGAATACCAGCGCATCATCGCCAACGAGCTGGAGCTGAAAAACGGCCTGGCGATCATTGTCGATGATCTGAAGATGGGCGAGGTCATGGGCCTGCAGGCCTATCGCAGCGGCAGCATCCGCGATGCCGACTGGAAGATCGTCGATTTCGATCCCAACAACAGCGCACAGAAGGCCCTGCTGGAGACCAGTTTCTACTCCCATCGCCACAGCATCACCAACGACCGCGGCGAAGTCCTCGGCTGGCTGACCCACTACGCCTCGGACCGGGAACTGCAGCAGCACCTGGATGCCCTGCTGATGCGCAACCTGATCGATTCCCTGGCAATCAGCCTGCTGTTGATCATCGCCCTGTTCATCGCCATCCGCAGCCGGCTACTGCAGCCTCTGGGCCAGATCGTCAAGGCCCTGGAGCACAAGGATGACGACGGTATTCCGCATCATTTCGTGCCCCGCGGCGGCCCCCGCGAGATCGCCCTGCTGGCGGATACTCTCAACCGCATGATTGGTGCCATCGACCATTCCCGCAAGGAACTGCGCAACCAGCACCGCGCCCTCGAGCAAGAGCAGGAGCGCTTTCACCTGGCGGTGGAAGGCACCCTGGACGGCCTGTGGGACTGGGACATGCGCAGCAATCACCTGTATCACTCGCCGCGCTTCGAGACCATGCTCGGCTACGACCCGGGGGAACTGCCGGACAGCCCTGAGGCCTGGACCGGTCTGCTCCCTCCGGAAGATGTGGCGATGACCGAGCATCTGGGCAAGGCCTATATGGAAACCCGCGGTGAGGGGATTTACGAGCGCACCTTCCGCATGCGCACCAAGGCCGGTGACTGGCGCTGGATCACCGCTCGCGGCAAGGCCGTGTTCGCCGAGGACGGCACGCCGCTGCGTTTTGTCGGCTTCCACACCGATGTCACCCACATGATCCGGCAACAGCAGGAACTGCTGGAGCAAAAGGCCCTGTTGCACTATCAGGCCAACCACGATGCCCTCACCGGCCTGGCCAATCGCACCCTGTTCAATGACCGCCTGGAGCAGGCCATAGTCCGCGCCCGGCGCAACCACAGCAAGCTGGCGCTGCTGTTCATCGACCTGGATCACTTCAAGGAGATCAACGACAGCCTCGGCCACCGCGCCGGCGACATGATTCTCAACTCCGCCACCCAGCGCCTGCAGAAGGGTATTCGCGCCGAGGACACCCTCGCCCGCCTTGGCGGCGATGAGTTCACCGTGCTCATGGAAGGCCTGCATCAGGAACAGGACGCCTCCCTGCGAGCGGAGGACATACTCCAGCAGATGGCCCGCGCCTTCATCATCGATGGCCATGAGCTCTACGTCGGCTGCAGCATCGGCATCAGCATCTACCCGGACAACGGCATCAGCGCTCGCGATCTGCTGAAGAACGCCGACGCCGCCATGTACAAGGCGAAGAACGAGGGGCGCAATAACTTCCAGTACTACAGCGCCGAGATGACCACCCTGGCGTTCGAGCGCCTGCACCTGGAATCGGCCCTGCGCGCGGCCATCAGCAACGACGAGTTCGTCGTCTATTATCAGCCGCAGATCGACGTCAGCCGCCGTCAGATCACCGGGGTCGAGGCCCTGGTGCGCTGGCAGCACCCGGGCATGGGTCTGGTATCACCGGCCCAGTTCATCCCCATCGCCGAGGCCTCCGGGCTGATCGTCGAGATCGACCGCCTGGTGATGCGCCAGGCCATGACCCAGCTGCTGCAATGGCGCCAGCAGGGCCTGGACACCGGCACCCTGGCGCTGAATCTCAGCGTCAAGCACTTCCAGCGCAAGGATTTCATCAGCGCGGTGATTTCCGCCCTGGTGGACACCGGCTGCAATCCCGAGTGGCTGGAGTTCGAGGTCACCGAGACCCAGGTGATGGATAACCCCACCGAGTCGATCCAGATGCTCCACCGCCTGGATGACCTGGGTATTTCCCTGGCCCTGGATGACTTCGGCACCGGCCATTCCTCCCTGGCCTATCTGAAAAAGATGCCCATCTCCAAGCTGAAGATCGACCAGTCCTTTGTCCGTGACCTGCCCGACGACGCCGAGGACGCGGCCATCTCCAAGGCGGTCATAGCCCTGGCGCAAAGCCTGGGGCTTGACATCCTCGCCGAAGGCATGGAAAAGCAGGTGCAGATCGACTTCATGCTCGAGCACGGCTGCAACAAGGTGCAGGGCTACTTCTACTCCAAGCCCCTGCCCGCCGCCGCCATGACCGAGTTCTACACCAGCTGGCAGGGCAAGAATGTGCATCGGATGTTTGCTTGAGTAAGCCGCCAGCAGTCAGCCTGTAGCCCGGATGCAGTGCAACGGAATCCGGGGTTGCCGCTCGGCAGGCGCTCGCATGATGCGCAGTGCCTCCCCGGATTCCGCTTCGCTCCATCCAGGCTACATGGGTTGCAGTCGCCTTTCTGCAGTCTGATGGGGAACTGGCTATAATCCCCACTCGGCAAAAAGGACGCAGAGGACGCAGAGAAGCGCGGAGATCGCAGAGTTGCATCCAATGGCGTCAACTTAAGACATTTATTGGCTGCTTAAGCCGTTCGCTGAGCGGAGTCGAAGCGAGCGGCGGCTGGCTTCGGCTTCGCTCAGCCAGCGCTTTCGCGCTAAGTTGACGCCATTCGAGTTGCATCAGGTGCGAGGGGCTTAACCGCCTGAATAGTTACCCTGAGAGAAGAAAATTAAATTCTCTGCGTACTCTGCGCTTCTTTGCGATCTCTGCGTCCTGAGATTTTCGCCATTTTGTTTAGCATTTGCTAAGTAACCATCGCCTTCAAGAGAACCCGCCCATGAGCCCAGTCCACAGCAATGTCGATCACGCCGAAATCGGCAAATTCGATGCCCTGGCCACGCGCTGGTGGGACCCCAACAGCGAATTCAAGACCCTCCACGACATCAACCCCCTGCGTCTGCAGTGGATCGAGCGCGGCTGCGGCGGCCTCAAGGGCAAGCTTGCTCTGGATGTGGGCTGCGGCGGTGGCATCCTCAGCGAGGCCATGGCCGCCGCTGGCGCCCAGGTCAGCGGCATTGATCTGGGCAAGGGCGCCCTGCAGACCGCGCGCCTGCATCTGCTCGAATCCGGCCTGGAAGTGGCCTACGAGCAGATTGCTGTGGAGCAACTGGCCGTGCGCGAGCCGGGCCGGTTCGATCTGCTCAGCTGCATGGAGATGCTCGAGCATGTGCCCGACCCCCAATCGGTGGTCCGCGCCTGCGCCGAGCTGGTACGTCCCGGCGGCGATGTCTTTCTCTCCACCATCAACCGCAACCCCAAGGCCTATGCCTTTGTCATCCTCGGTGCCGAATACCTGCTGCGCATGCTGCCCACCGGCACCCACGACTACGCCAAGTTCATCACCCCCGCCGAGCTGGGCCGCTGGTGCCGCGAAGCCGGGCTGGAACTGCAGTCGCTCACCGGCCTGACCTATAACCCGCTGACCCGGGAGTACAAACTCAATGCCGATGACATCAGCGTCAACTACCTGATGCACTGCCGCCGGCCTGCCTGATGGCCACAGCCATCCAGGCGGTGTTTTTCGATCTCGATGGCACCCTCCTCGACACCGCCCCTGATCTGGCCTACTGCCTTAACCAGAGCCTGCAGCGGCACGGCAGGCCGAGCCTGAGCTTCGAGCAGATTCGCCCGCATGTCTCCCACGGCACCCATGCCCTGCTGCGTGCAGGCTTTGGCCTGGGCCCGGAGGACCCGGGCTTTGCCGAGCTGCGCGACCAGCTGCTGGCCATCTACCAAGCCAACCTCAGCCGCCACAGCCGCCTGTTCGCAGGCATGGATGACCTGCTGCAGCAGCTGGAGCAACGCGACATCGCCTGGGGCATAGTCACCAACAAACCCGCCTTTCTCACCGATCCCCTGGCCGCCGAGCTGGGTCTGGACCGGCGCTGTCGCTGCATCATCAGCGGCGACACCCTGCCCCAGGCCAAGCCCCATCCGGCGCCCATCCTGCATGCCTGCGCACTCGCCGGTGCGCCTGCCGAAGCCTGCCTCTATGTAGGCGATGCCGAGCGCGACATCCAGGCCGGCCGCGCCGCCGGGGTGCGCACCCTGGCGGCGAGCTGGGGCTATCTGGGGGAAAATGACCGCATCCAGGACTGGCAAGCGGATGCCATCATCGATTCGCCACTGGAGATTCTGGATTGGCTGGATTAGGCTTTTAATAGCCGCCAGCGGTCAGCCGCCAGCTGCCAGCTTCTCATTGCTATTGATCAAGCGAGACGCCCAATGAATATCAACGACTATCAAGCACCGCCCCACTCGCTCAAGGATCGGGTCATTCTGGTCACCGGCGCCGGCGATGGCCTGGGTCGTGCGGTGGCGCGTGCTGCTGCTGCCCAAGGCGCCAGCCTGATTCTGCTGGGTCGCACCACTGCCAAACTGGAGCAGGTCTACGATCAGATCGAGAGCGACGGCTCGCCCCAGCCGGCGATCTTCCCGCTCAATCTGGAAACCGCTGCGGCCAATACCTACGCCGACCTGGCCGATGTCATCGCCGAGGAATTCGGCGCGCTGCATGGCCTGGTCCACTGCGCCGCCCAGCTGCGCCTGCTCAGCCGCATCGATGACTATGATCTGGAGACCTGGAATCAGCTGCTGCAGGTCAATCTCACCGCTCCCTTCCTGCTGACCCAGGCCTGCCTGCCCCTGCTCAAAACGGCCGATCGCAGCAGTCTGATCTTCACCTCCGACAGCCTCGGCCGCCGCGCCAAGGCCTATTGGGGGGCCTATGCGGTGGCCAAGTTCGGCCTCGAAGGGCTGATGCAGGTGCTCGCCGATGAGCTGGAATCCAGCCCGGTACGGGTCAACAGCATCGACCCCGGCCCCCTGCGCACCAACCTGCGCAAGACCGCCTACCCGGCCGAGGATGAGCTGCAGCATCCGCCGCCGGAATCGGTCACCCCGGCCTATCTGCACCTGCTCGGCGCCGATGGGGCAAATATCCACGGTCAGGCCATCAGCCTGAGCCCCCAATGCTTATGGAGCGATCAGCGACACCCCGGAACATAAAACATCGCTTGGCAGC
>JADGBD010000285.1 GCA_015231665.1 Gammaproteobacteria bacterium | reverse complement strand
GTTGGGATAGATTTCGACCTTCATCGGGGGTTCGCCTGGGCTAGGGTAGGGGGCTATTGTAAGGGGCGCAGGAATCCGGCGTCACCCTGTAAAGTGAAGCCATTTGCTGGCACTGCGGGGCTCGAGGAGCGGGGATGGGGGCTTTGGAGACCTGAATTGCCATGGGTATTTCAGATTAAAAATAGATAATTATCAATTATTCCTTGAATTAGATTTAGATATGTTCTATATACTACTGTAATTATTCTGTCTGTAGAATCCTGATCCCTGCATCAGTGGGGTCCGGCTCGGCTTGTAAGGGGTATGTTGGCGTTGAACAGCGATCTGAAACGACCGGCGGAAGTTCGCATTGGCATTGTCGCCAATTCGGCCCGAGTGGCCTTTATCAAGACCCGGCTGGTGGCCGAGGGCTTTAGCAACCTGGCCCTGTTTCGCGGTCGTGATGCCCTGTTGCAGTACCTGCGCCAGCACCGGGCCGAGCATGCGCCCCAGGCGGGTTTGGGCCAGGCTGCCAGCTGGCCGCCGGCCTTTGATCTGCTGATCCTCAGCGAGGTGTTGGAGCAGGCGGAGCTGGATCAGCTCATTCCCCAGGTCAGCTCAGGCCAGCTGGGCGGCATGGGCCTGATCATGGTCACGGATGCCGATCTCAACGCCGCTCTCGAATTGCAGCGCCGTTACCGCGATCTGGGCGCCCTGGATGTGCTCAGCCTGAACGGCTCCTGGCAGGCGCTGGGCAGTCGCTTGCTGCTTGCCGCCGGGCTGGTGGAGGAGCGCCGCCAGCGCCATCAGGCGGTGTCGCGCTACAAGGCAGAAATCTCCCAGCGCAAGGTGCTGGAGACGCGCCTGCGCTACCAGGTGATGCACGATGAAATCACCGGCGTGGGCAATTACAAGAACCTTGAGCAGCGCTTGGAAAACAGCACCCTGCATGCCCGTCAGTACGGCCAGAGCAACGGTCTGATCTACATCAATCTGGGCCAGTTTCGTCTGGTCAATGACATCGAGGGCCACGAGGCGGGCAACCAGGTGCTCATCCGCGTGGCCAGCGCCCTGCGGGCTGAACTGGATAGCGAAACCCTGCTGGCGCGGATCGGCGCTGATGAATTTGCTGTATTGCTGGAAAACTGCAGCGAAGACCAGTTGCAACAAACTGCCCGCCGGCTTCACGCCAAGATCAACGCCATCACCTACATCGGCCGCGACAACCACTACCACGCCACCGCCAGCCTGGGACTGGCCCTGCAGACCCCGGCGAGCGCCGAGACGGCGCAGAAATTCTTCTCCAACGCCAAATATGCCTGCGCCCTGGCGCGCAAGCGTGGGCGCAATTGCATCTACCGGTTCAATCCGGACGACGATGGCATTCGCATGCTTGAGCAGGATCTGAAGTGGGTGCAGCGCATCCGCGATGCCCTGGCGGGCAACCAGTTCAGCCTCATGTTCCAGCCGGTGCTGGATATCAAGCGCGGCCAGATCAGCCACTCCGAGGCCCTGCTGCGCATGCGCGGTCGGGATGGCGAGCTGGTATCGCCGGCCCAGTTCATCCCGGTGGCCGAGCGCATGGGGCTGATCCAGCAGATCGACCTCTGGGTAGTGGAGCACGGCCTGGACATCATCGGTCGGCTGCACGACAGCTACGATCACATCAGCTTCGGCCTCAATCTCTCTGCCCACGCCTTCGAGAGCGGCGACCTGCTGCCCCTGGTGGAACGCAAGCTGGAGCAGCATTGGATCAACCCTGGCCGGATTGTGTTCGAGATTACCGAGACCGCCGCCATCACCAGCGTAGGTGCCACCCGCGATCTGCTCGGCCGCCTGCGCGCCATGGGCTGTCGTTTTGCCCTGGATGACTTCGGCTCCGGCTTCGCCTCCTTCAGCTATCTGAAGAATTTCCCGGTGGACCTGCTCAAGATCGACGGCTCCTTCATCGTCAACCTCCACAGCGATCCTATGGACCAGCTGCTGGTCAAATCCATGGTGGAAGTGGCCCATCGCCTCAACAAAAAGGTCATTGCCGAGTTCGTCGAGACCCAGGAAGTGCTGGATATGCTCCAGGGCTACGGCGTGGACTATGCCCAGGGCTACCTCATCGGTCGGCCGACGGCCCAGATGGAGAGCCTGCTGGGGCGCAGGCAGGGCGGCGGTCATGTTGATCTGTTGGGCGATGACCTGGGCGATGGCATGCTCCGGCCTCTGCTGGAGACTGGCTGGGACAGCGGAGCCTGAAGCATGGATAGCAGCTTGCGCCCGGAGGACCTCCTCAGCCGCGAGGCCGAGCTGCCCAGCGCGCCGCTGATCTTTCATCGGCTCAACGAACTCATCGCCAATCCCGCCGCCAGCGGCGAGGACTTCGCCGCCCTGGTGGAGCAGGACCCGGCCCTCACCGCGCGCCTGCTGCGGGTGGTCAACAGCCCCTTCTTCGGTCTGCGGCAAAAAATCAGCTCCGCCGTGCGAGCGGTGAATCTGCTCGGGCTCAAGGAATTGCGCGATCTGGTGGTAGCCACCACGGTGATCGACCGTTTTCGCGGCTTCAACAATACCTTTGTCAGCATGCAGGGCTTCTGGCAGCACAGCCTGCGCTGCGCCGTCATCGCCAAGGCTCTGCTGCCGGACAGCGAATCCGGCGATGCCGCCGACTCCCTGTTTGTCTGCGGCCTGCTGCACGAAATCGGCCACCTGCTGCTCTACCGACAACTGCCGGAACTCATGCGCCAGGCGGTGTTGGAACTGGAAACCAGCGACCAGCCCCTGTGGCAGATCGAGCGCCGCCTGATCGGCTTCGATTATGCTGCAGTCGGCGCTGCCCTGCTGACCCAGTGGGATATGCCCGAGGGCCTGATCATCCCGGTCGGCCAGCATCCCCAGCCTGATCTAGCGCAGAGCCACCAGCGCGCCTGCGCCCTGGTCAACCTCGCTGCCCGCCTGGCAACGCTGGATGATCTGGAGGACGACAAGCCGCTGCAGCTGATTCCCAGCAGCGACCCGCTCTGGCGTGCCGCCGGCATCCAGTCCGGCAACCTCAGGGAGGTGTTGCTCAAGGCGCGGCAACGGCTGGAATCCACCGCCGCCCTGCTCAACTGAACCCAACTGCAAGCCAAGCGATGCAGCCGCCGCAGCCTTCGGCTACAATGCAACCCCTGCAAAAATCCCATAAGCGGCCATGGCGAAATTGGTAGACGCAAGGGACTTAAAATCCCTCGGGGGTGACCCCGTGCCGGTTCGACCCCGGCTGGCCGC
>JADGBD010000284.1 GCA_015231665.1 Gammaproteobacteria bacterium | reverse complement strand
CCCGAGCAGCCGGTGGACCTGATTCTGGCCAACATCCTCTCCGGCACCCTGATCAAGCTCGAGCCGCTGCTCGCCGGCTTGGCCCGCCCCGCTGCCGAACTGCTGCTCTCGGGGATTCTCGAGGAGCAGGCCGAGGGGGTGCTCGCCGCCTATCGGCCGGACTTTGAGATGCGCCTGGCGGCCAGCCGCGAGGGCTGGGTGCTGCTGCAGGGCCGCCGCCGCTGATGCTCACCCGCTGTCCCCAGTGTCAGGCCATCTATCCCCTGGGCACGGATGAGCTGACCCGGGACAAGGGGCGGGTGCGCTGTTCCCGCTGTCGCAGCGTGTTTTATGCCCTGGAGCATTTGCAGCCGGCTGAAGACGAGCTGGACCCAACCAGCGCCCAATCCAGCAGGCAATCCAGCACCCAGGCCAACTCTGGCCCGCCGGAACTGATCGAACTCGCCAATCCCGAACCAGAACCGCAAGCCCAAGCTCAAGCCCTATCAGGCCCCGATATCGAGCCGCCCAGTGATGAAGCCTTGCTCGAGCGTCTGCGCGAGCCCGGGCCATCCCGAGGCGGTTGGCTCTGGGGGCTGATGGTACTGTTGCTGAGCCTGACCGCCGGGGCCCAGTGGATCTGGCTGGAGCGGGCGCAACTGCTGCAGGAACCGCGCTGGGCGCACTGGCTGGAGCAGGCCTGTGCCCAGCTGCAGTGCCGCCTGCCGCCGCGGCGTGATCTGGCACAAATCAGCGTGCTGCAGCGGCAGCTGCATAAGCTCGATGAGCAGCAGGAGCTGCTGCGGTTTGAGCTCAGCCTGGTGAATCAGGCCGGCTTTGCTCAGCCCTATCCCTATCTCGAACTGAGCCTGTTTGATCGGGATAACAGGCTTGCCGGTCGGCGCATCTTCACCCCTGCGGAGTATCTCGGCCGCGCTCCCAGCCCGGCGCTGCTGGCGCCGCAGCAACCCCAGAACCTGAGTCTGGACCTGCACGAGCCCGAGGGTGGCATCAGCGGCTTTGAATTCCGGTTTCTCTGAGGGGTCAGTTGGGCTAGAATTCGCGGTCTTTCTCCCCCGCAAAAACAGACCCGAATGCAGATCGGACCTCATCAACTGGCCAACCGGCTGATCCTGGCGCCCATGGCGGGCGTCAGCGACAAGCCCTTTCGCAACCTCTGCCGCGCCCAGGGTGCAGGTCTGGCGGTGTCCGAGATGATCAGCTCCAACGCCGCCCTGCGCGGCAGCCGCAAGAGCGTGCTGCGCCTGGATCACAGCGGCGAGCCGGGGCCGATCGCGGTGCAGATTCTCGGCGCCGACCCTCAGGCCATGGCCGAGGCGGCACGGATCAACGTCGGCGAGGGTGCCGACATCATCGACATCAACATGGGCTGCCCGGCAAAGAAGGTCTGCAAGGTGGCGGCAGGCTCCGCCCTGCTGCGTGATGAGCGGCTGGTGGCGCGCATCCTCGAGGCGGTGGTCGCCGCCGTTAGGGTGCCGGTGACCCTGAAGATTCGCACCGGCTGGGATCCGGCCAATCGCAACGCCCTTGCCATCGGCCGCATTGCCGAGGAGTCGGGCATCCAGGCGCTGACGATCCACGGTCGCACCCGCGCCTGTGGCTTCTCTGGCAATGCCGAGTATCAGACCATTGCCCTGGTCAAGCAGGCGCTAAGTATCCCGGTGATCGCCAACGGCGACATCGACAGCGGCGAGAAGGCTCTGGAGGTGCTGCAGCAGACGGGTGCCGATGGCCTGATGATCGGCCGCGCTGCCCGCGGCAGACCCTGGATCTTCGCCGAGATCGATGCCTATCTGCGCACCGGCCGGACGCCGCTGCCGGTGCATCCGGGCTAGCTGCAGGCGATGCTGCTGGAGCACCTGCAGCGGCTCTACGATTTCTACGGCGAGGCCGGGGTGCGGGTGGCGCGCAAGCATATCGCCTGGTACAGCAAGGGCCTGACCCAGGGCGCCGAGCTGCGCCGCCAGATCAACCAGAGCAGCCGCCAGGATGAGCAGCGGCGCCTGATCCGGGATTTCTTCTACGCCCAGCTGCAGGCCAGCGCTTGGCCCCTGGAGCTGGCGGCATGAGCGCGTTCAAGAGCGAGGTGGAGATTCGCGGCCAGACCCTGGGCTACTGCGTCACCCAGGCCCTGGAGAACTACTTTCGCGAGCTGGGCGGGCATGATGCTTGCGATCTCTATCAGCTGGTGCTGACCGAGGTGGAGAAACCCATGCTGCAGTCGGTGATGAATTATGTCGATGGCAACCAGACCCGGGCGGCGAATCTGCTCGGCATCAGCCGCGGCACCCTGCGCAAGAAGCTGAGCCTTTATGGTCTCGACTGAGGTCCAGATTTCAACCCAAACAAGCCAACCACTAAAGAGATAGCCCATGAGCATCAACAGAGCCCTGATCAGCGTATCTGACAAGACCGGCATCGTCGATTTCGCTCGCGCCCTGGCCGAGCGTGGCGTCGAGATCCTCTCCACCGGCGGTACCGCCAAGCTGCTGACCGAGCAGAATATCCCGGTGACCGAGGTGTCCGAATACACCGGCTTTCCGGAGATTATGGATGGCCGGGTGAAGACCCTGCATCCGCTGATCCATGGCGGCATTCTCGGCCGCCGCGGCATCGATGACGGGGTGATGCGGGAGAACGGCATAGGTCGGATCGATCTGATCGTGGTCAATCTCTATCCCTTCGAAGCCACCGTGGCAAAGCCCGACTGCACCCTGGAAGACGCTATCGAGAACATCGACATCGGCGGCCCGACCATGCTGCGTGCGGCGGCGAAGAACCACAAGGACGTCACCGTGGTGGTGGATGCCGCCGACTACGAGCGGGTGCTGCAGGAGATGCGCAACGGCGAGATCAGCGACAAGACGCGCTTTGATCTGGCGGTCAAGACCTTCGAACACACCGCCCGCTATGACGGCATGATCGCCAACTATCTGGGTAAACGCCTCGACGCCGAGGAGCAGGCCTTCCCGCGCACCTTCAACCTGCAGGTGCGCCAGGTGCAGAGCATGCGCTACGGCGAGAACCCCCATCAGGCCGCCGCCTTCTTCATCGAAGAGCAGGCGCCGGCTGGCTCCATCGCCCGTGCCCGTCAGTTGCAGGGCAAGGAACTCAGCTACAACAACATCGCCGATACCGATGCCGCCCTGGAATGTATCAAGCAATTTAACGAAGGCCCGGCCTGCGTCATCGTCAAGCACGCCAATCCTTGCGGCGTGGCCATGGGGGCAACCTTGCTGGAG
>JADGBD010000018.1:1689-16667 GCA_015231665.1 Gammaproteobacteria bacterium | reverse complement strand
TCCCGAGTCCCGACAATCTAAATCACCTTGGAAAAACTCTGCCCCGGCTTTTGCTGCAAATAGGCGTCGAAGCTCATGCAGATGTTGCGGATGAGGAAACGGCCGGCTGGCAGGACGCGGATGCCCTGGGTGTCCAGACTGAGCAGGCCGTCCTGTTCCATGTCGCGCAGTTCGCCCAGCTCGCGGCTGAAGTAGCTGGCAAAGTCAATCTGCCAGGCGGTTTCGATCTCGGCGTAGTTCAGCTCGAAGTGGCAGATCAGCTTGGTGATCACATCCCGGCGCAGCTCGTCGTCGCGGCTGAGGGTGAGGCCGCGGAACAGGGGCAACTGGTCGGCACCGATGCGGTCGCGGTATTCGTCCAGGGTCTTGACGTTCTGGGCGTAGGTGTTGTCCACCATGCCGATGGAGGTGATGCCCAGGCCGATGAGATCGCAGTTGGCGTGGGTGGAGTAGCCCTGGAAGTTGCGATAGAGGGTGCGCTCGCGCTGGGCCACCGCCAGTTCGTCCTCGGGGCGGGCGAAGTGGTCCATGCCGATATACACATAGCCGGCGGCGGTGAGCTTGTGCAGGGTGGCCTGGAGTATGTCGAGCTTGACCTGGGGCGGGGGCAGGTCCGCCTCGTTGATGCGCCGCTGCGGACTGAACAGCTTGGGCAGGTGGGCGTAGTTGAACACCGAGAGCCGATCCGGCCCCACCTCGATGACCCGATCCAGGGTGCGGCCGAAGCTCTCCACCGTCTGATGCGGCAGGCCGTAGATCAGGTCCAGGCTGACGGAGCGAAAGCCCTGGGCGCGGGCGGCTTCCAGCACCTCCAGGGTCTCCCGCTCGGTCTGGATGCGGTTGACCGCCTTTTGCACCTGATCATCGAAGTCCTGCACCCCCATACTGATGCGGTTGAAGCCGATCTCGCGGAGCATGGCGATGGTAGCGGTATCGGCCTCGCGCGGGTCGATTTCGATGGAATACTCGCCCTGTTCGTCATCGGCAAAGGCAAAGTGCTGGCGGGTCTTGGCCATCAGCTCGCGCATCTGCTCGTGGCTAATGAAGGTGGGGGTGCCGCCGCCCCAGTGCAGCTGCTCGACTACGCGCTCGCCCTCTACCAGGTCCGCCTGCAGTTCCAGCTCGCGGTAAACCAGGTCCAGATAGGGCTGGGCCTTGCTGCGGTCTTTGGTGGCGACCTTGTTACAGGCGCAGTAGAAGCAGAGGGTGTCGCAAAACGGGATGTGGAAATACAGCGACAGCGGCCGTCCGGCGGTGTTGCCCCGAGCCATGGCGGCACGGTAGTCAGCCGCGCTGAAGCTGTCGGTGAACTGCACCGCTGTGGGATAGGAGGTGTAGCGAGGGCCAGAGCGGTCGTATTTGCGGATCAGTTCCAGGTTGAATTCGATGCTTTGTTGCATTGGCCTCACTCGTCCTCACCGTCCACGTCTATGCCGCGGCGGTGGGTTTCGTTGATGCGTTTGAGCAAAAACAGAAAGGGGATGTCGTCGGCATGCTCCACCGCCAGGTCCATAAAGGGCAGGTCCTCACGACCGAAGTAGTAGCTGCCATTGAGCATGGCGTTATAGATTTGCTTGATCCCCTCTTCCAGGGGTTCGAGAAAATCCGGGAAGCGTTGCAAGTCTTCCATCTCGTATTCCAGGCAATCACGCAGATCGCCCACCTCGAACATCGCTTGCTTGACCATTTCGCCGAACTCTTCGGCGCTGCGGGCTCTTCTTATTCCAGCCATTGAATCACTCCAAAACCTTAGAATTTAGTCAGAATGGATAGTCGGTTAACTGCTGGCGGCTGAGCAGGAACACCCCATCACCACCGCGCTCGAACTCCAGCCAGAGGAAAGGCACCTCGGGATAGCGCTGCTGCAGGGTCTCGGCGCTGCTGCCCACCTCGACGATGAGGATACCATCTGGGGCGAGGAATTGGGCCGCACCGCGGAGAATGCGAATGACGATCTCCAGCCCTGCATCCGCCGCCTCCAAACCCATCCGCGGCTCATGCCGGTATTCCTCCGCCAGACCGAGGTACTCCTCCCGGGCGACATAGGGCGGGTTGCTGATGATCAGCTGATAGCGCGCCTCCGCCGGCAGCCCGGCATAGAGATCGGCACAGTAAAACTGCACCTGCTCCGCCAGCTCCAGGCGCTGGCGGTTGAGCTCGGCCACCTCCAGCGCGGCGGGCGAGAGGTCCACCCCGTCCACCTGCGCCTGCGGCAGATACTGGGCAATGGCCAGGGCGATGCAGCCGCTGCCGGTGCACAGGTCCAGCGCCCGCTCGATCGCCTCGGGCTCCAACCAGGGGGCAAAGCCCTGCTCGATCAACTCCGCCAGGGGAGAGCGCGGCACCAGCACCTGCGGGTTGACGATGAACTCCAGCCCGGCGAACCAGGTCCGGCCGGTCAGATAGGCGGCGGGCAGGCGCTCCTGCATCCGGCGCAGCAGCAGATGGAGGATATCCCGGGCTTCTTCCTCAGTAACCCGACAATCCAGGTAGGAATCCGGTAGCGAGTGATCCAGATGCAGGGCATGCAGTACCAGGTTGAGGGACTCGTCGAGTGCATTGTCGGCGCCATGGCCAAAGCTCAGGCCGGCGGCATTGAATTGGCTGGCACCCCAGCGCACCCAGTCGCGCAGGCTGCAGAGGGCGTGGATATCGGTAGGCATGGTAATGATCGCGGCCAAGGAATCGGGTGGCAGATGATACCCCAGATCAGGCCCCGCTTCAGTCCACCCCTTCAATCCACCTGGTGGTTCTCGGCGTAGAAGCGGTAAACCCCCTTGCCCGCCAGCTTGGCGGCGTACATGGCGTTGTCGGCCTGCTGTATCAGGCGCTTGACCCCGGGCAGATGGGTACAGCTGAAGGGAGCGATGCCGATGGAGACGCCAATCTGCACCGGCTCTCCGTCCACGGTCCAGGGCTCGGAAACACGCTCGATGATCTTCTCCGCCACCCGGATCGCCGCCTCTTCGGGATCATCCGCATCCTCCATGAGCAGGGCGAATTCATCACCACCCATCCGCCCGACCAGGTCGATCTCGCGCACCGATGACTGAATCCGCCGCGCCGCTTCCCGCAACACATCATCACCGGCCTGATGGCCCAGGCGATCATTCACCTGCTTGAAGCCATCCAGATCCATGTAGAGCACGGCGCCGCCTACCTCGGTGCGGGAACAGCGCGCCAGCACATGTTTGAGGGCATCAAAAAAGTGGCGCCGATTGGCCAGCCCGGTGAGGGTGTCGTGATTGGCCAGCTCCGCCAGCTTTTTCATCGCCATCTGCTTGCGATCACCTTCCAGGCTGACCTTCTCCAGTACGGTGTTGTAGAAACTGGCGATTTGCGCCGCCTCGGTTTCCGCCTCCACCTCCACCGGCCGAGAGAAATCGCCGCTTCTGGCCTGGCGATCCATCTGGGTGATCAGCTGGAGCAAGGCGGAAGAAGCCCCGTGCTCGGCGATATTCAGACCGATGCGCTCGTCACTGGCGGAAACCCGCAGGCGGAAGACCCAACGGTCCATGGCCAGCAAGAGAAGAAAGCTCAGGCCAAAGGCATAGAGGCCAATGCTGACAACCCCGAGCAATTGCACCTGGAAAAACTCCCAGCGGCTGAGGCCTTCCAGCCAGCTGCCGAGGGGGGCGAACAAAGCCACCGCCAGGGTGCCCCAGATGCCGGCAAACAGATGCGCCGGCACCGCATGAATGGCATCGTCGATACGGAAACGCTCCAACAGCGGGACACTCAGCACCACCAGAACCCCGCTGATGCTGCCAATCAGCACAGCCGACCAGGGCGAAACCAGGTGACAGCCAGCGGTAATCCCCACCAGCCCGGCGATGACCCCGTTCATCACCCGATCGATCAGCGGCCGTCCGTCCTTGAGCCAGCTGAAGAACATCGCCATCAGCCCGCCAGCGGCGCCGGCCAGGGCCGTGTTGACGATGATCATGGGGATTTTGTCGCTCAACTCCAGGGTGGAGCCGGCATTGAAGCCAAACCAGCCGAACCAGAGCAGGAACACCCCCAGCACCGCCAGCGGCAGGCTATGGCCCTCGATCGCGTGACTGCCCTGGCCAAACCGCCCCAGGCGCGGGCCGATGATGACCATGGCCGCCAACGCCACCCAGCCACCCACCGAATGCACCACGCTGGAGCCGGCAAAATCAACAAAACCCAGCTTGCCCAGCCAGCCGGCCGGGTCGCCGGCACTGTCGCTGCTCCAGCTCCAATGGCCGATTACCGGGTAGATCAGGCCAGAGAGGATCACCGCAGTGGCGATGTAGCCGACAAAGCGCATGCGCTCGGCCACGGCGCCGGAGACGATGGTGGTGGCGGTGCCACAGAAAACCGCCTGAAAAAAGAAGAAGGCCAGCTGATCGGCATCCGTCGAGCCCTGCAGGAGGAAGTCGTCCCAGCCAATCAGCCCGGCCTGGCTGGCACCGAACATCAAACCGAAGCCAAACAGGGCAAACAGCAGGATGGAGATGCAGAAATCCACCAGGTTCTTGATCGCGACATTGATGCTGTTCTTTGAGCGCACCATGCCGCTTTCCAGACAGGTAAAGCCCGCCTGCATCAGCACCACCAACAGACCACAACAGACGATCCAGAGTGTATCTCCGCTGATACCCATGCTTCCGGCTCCTCAATACGCCAGGCCCACCCTGACCCGATCCCTAAGCAAAAACCGAACCAGAAAAATAGATATGGATAATCAATGAGTTGGACATTGAGCCCAGAGCAACATTTGTTCCTCTGCACCTCGGACTGGCAAAAAACGCACCAAAGATGGGCGTCATTCTTGACAAAAATACTATCTCAAGCGGCCAGCTGCCACAGCAAAAACGGGGCAATTATGAAATTAATGTTACAATTTCGTGACGATCCGCAACGGGCGATCCCACGACCGCTTCGCCCGCTGAATCAGCACAGTTTCCAATCGAGACGGTCATGGGAGACCCAATATGCTGAAGAAAACCCTCCTGCCCGCCATTTTCATCGCCCTGGCCTATGGCTTCTGGGTCAGTCCGGATTTCAAGGAAATCAGCGCCGGCGTGGCCATCTTCCTGTTCGGCATGCTCTCATTGGAGGAAGGCTTTCGCAGTTTCACCGGCGGCTTGCTGGAGCGCATTCTCAAAAAAACCACCTCCAACCTGTGGAAGAGCCTCAGCTTCGGCATAGTCTCCACCACCCTGATGCAATCCAGCTCCCTGGTCTCGGTCATCACCATCTCCTTTCTCAGCGCCGGGCTGATCAGCCTGGCCGCTGGGGTTGGCATCATCTTCGGCGCCAATCTGGGCACCACCACCGGCGCCTGGCTGGTGGCGGGCCTGGGCTTGAAGGTAAATATCGCCGCCTATGCCATGCCCATGCTGGTGTTTGGTGTCATCCTCATCTTCCAGAGCTCGCGCAGCCTCAAGGGCATTGGCTACATCCTCGCCGGACTGGGCTTTCTGTTCCTCGGCATCCATCACATGAAAGAAGGATTCGAGGCCTTCAAGGACAACATCGACCTGGCCCAGTTCGCCGTTTCCGGCTTTGTCGGCCTGCTGCTGTTCACCGGCATCGGCATCTTCGCCACGGTGGTGATGCAATCCAGCCATGCCACCCTGGTGCTGATCATCACCGCCCTGGCCGCCGGCCAGATCACCTACGAGAACGCCCTGGCCCTGGCCATAGGCGCCAATGTGGGCACCACCATCACCGCCATCATCGGCTCCCTCAGCGCCAATGCCCAGGGCAAGCGCCTGGCCCTGGCCCACCTGATCTTCAATGTAGCCACCGGCCTGATCGCAGTGATCTTCATCCAGCAGATGGTCCTGGCAGTGGAATGGTCCAGCGCCCAGGTCGGCATTGCCGAGGACGATTTCACCATGAAGCTGGCGGTGTTCCACACCCTGTTCAACCTGGTAGGCATCCTGGTGATGCTGCCTTTCACCAATCAACTGGTCAGCTTTCTTGAGCGGGTGATCCACCACGAACGCATCGAGATCGATCAGCCCAAGTACCTGACCCCCTCTGCCGCCGATTTCCCGGATACCGCGGTGCAGGCGGTGCGCCAGGAGACCGAGCACGTCTATCAGAATGCCCACAACATCATCATCCACAGCCTGGGCTTCAAGCGCAGCGAGGTGGAAAGCGAGGAAGACCTGCTGGCCCTTGCCAGCAGCCAGAAACATCTGTCCAAGCTCGACATAGACGCCGCCTATGTGCGCAGCATCAAGAGCCTCTACAGCGCCATCATCGCCTTCATCAGCAAGGTCAGCTTTACCTGGGAGGAAGTGCAGGCAGGCGATCTGCACCACTTGCGCGCGGCCAACCAGTTCATCGTCGAAGCGATCAAAGACATCAAGCACCTACAGAAGAACCTGATCATCCACATCAATGGCGACAATCTGCCCATGCGCCGGGCCTACGACAAAATCAGGGTGGAGATCATTGAGGTGGTCAGGGAACTGATCCGCATTCAGCGCCAGGAGGACCCCAACACCGCCCTGCTCGACCTGGACCCGGTAAAGATTTCCCTGCGTGAGACCAAGCAGCAGATCAATCAGGAATTGAGCGATCTGATCCGATCTGGCAGTATCACCCCGGAGATGGCCTCATCCCTGATGAACGATACCGCCTACTTCTACGACGTAGGCGCGAATCTGATCAGTTCTGCGGAAGCCCTGTTCGTCACCCCTGAGCGTGACGCCACCAGCGCAGCCCGTGGCATTGCCTTGGATGACCACCAGCTGGGCCAGCTCATGAGCCAGAGCTGAGGCCATTGCCCGGACCCCTAACCAAAGGCGAACCGCCATGACCACGAAAAAACTGATCAAGCAGCTCAGCGCGCTGTTCGACAGAAAGAAACGCAAGATCTGCAAGCGCAAGGGCGAGATCAAAAAGCTGCTCAAGCAACTGCGCAAGAAGGAGCACGATCTGATCGACAAATACAAGGATGAGAAAGACGACAAGAAGCGGGATCGACTGAAGAAAAACATCCAGGTAGTCCACGCCCAGCGTCTCAAGGGACTGAGGAGCATGAAGAAAATGGACTGCAATTCCTGAACGCAAAAGCGGCCGCAAGGCCGCTTTTTTTGTGCAAGCCCCAGTCCAGAGGATTCTGGGGCTTGGCCAGTCATCAAGCCGGCTGGTAATCCGCCATCTGATCGAAATTGAGATAGCGGTAGATCTCACCGGCGTTGCTGGCGATGGCTTCCACCCGCTGCAGATACTCGGTCGGTTGCGGCAATCGGCCCAGCGCTGCCGCCACGGCGGCAAGTTCCGCTGAGGCCAGATAGACATTGGCGCCCTTGCCCAGCCGGTTGGGGAAGTTGCGCGTGGAGGTGGAGACCACGGTGCTGTTGTCCGCCACCCGCGCCTGGTTGCCCATGCACAGGGAGCAGCCGGGCATCTCGGTGCGCGCTCCGGCACGGCCGTAGATGTTGTAGATGCCCTCTTCGATCAGCTGGCGCTGGTCCATCTTGGTCGGCGGTGCTACCCACAGCCGGGTGGGCACGGCACTACCCAGGCTTTCCAGCACCTTGCCGGCCGCGCGGTAGTGGCCGATGTTGGTCATGCAGCTGCCGATGAAGACCTCGTCGATGGGGGTATCCGCCACCGCCGACAGGGGCTTGATGTCGTCCGGATCGTTGGGACAGGCCAGCAACGGCTCGGTGATCTGGTTGAGATCGATCTCAATGATCTCGGCGTACTCGGCATCGGCATCCGGCTGTAGCAGCTGCGGGTCCGCCAGCCACTGCTGCATGGCGTCGATGCGCCGCTGCAGGCTGCGGGCGTCCTGGTAGCCGTTGGCGATCATCCACTGCAGCAGGCTGATATTGGAGCGCAGGAACTCGATGATCGGTTCCTTGTTCAGATGCACGGTGCAGCCGTTGGCGGAGCGTTCGGCAGAGGCATCGGACAGCTCGAAGGCCTGTTCCACCTTGAGATCCGGCAGGCCTTCGATCTCCAGCACGCGGCCGTTGAAGACGTTCTTCTTGCCCTTCTTTTCCACCGTCAGCATGCCCTTCTGGATCGCCACATAGGGGATGGCGTTGACCAGATCACGCAGGGTGATGCCCGGCTGCATCTTGCCGGTGAAGCGCACCAGCACCGATTCGGGCATGTCCAGCGGCATTACCCCCAGCGCCGCGCCGAAGGCCACCAGGCCGGAACCGGCGGGGAAGCTGATGCCGATAGGGAAGCGGGTGTGGGAGTCGCCGCCGGTGCCGACGGTGTCCGGCAGGATCATGCGGTTGAGCCAGGAGTGGATGACGCCATCGCCGGGGCGCAGGCTGACGCCACCGCGGCTGCTCATGAACTCCGGCAGGCTGTGCTGCAGCTTGACATCCACCGGCTTGGGATAGGCGGCGGTATGGCAGAAGGACTGCATCACCAGATCGGCGGAGAAACCCAGGCAGGCCAGCTCCTTGAGCTCGTCGCGGGTCATGGCGCCGGTAGTGTCCTGGGAGCCGACGGTGGTCATGCGCGGCTCGCAATAGGTGCCCGGGCGCACGCCGGTAACACCGCAGGCCTTGCCCACCATCTTCTGCGCCAGGGTGAAGCCCTTGCCCGTGTCCTGGGGCTGCACTGGCCGGCGAAACACCTGCGAGGCTGGCAGCTGCAGGCTCTCGCGGGCGCGATCGGTGAGACCGCGGCCGATGATCAGCGGAATGCGCCCGCCGGCGCGCACTTCATCGAGCAAGGTGGTGGGTTTGAGCTCAAACCGCAGCAGCACCTGGCCATCCTTCTCGATGACTCCCTCGTAGGGTTTAAGGGTGATGACATCACCCATCTCCAGGGCATCCACTGTGCATTCGATGGGCAAGGCGCCGGAGTCTTCCGCCGTGTTGAAGAAAATGGGGGCTATCTTGCCACCGAGGATCACCCCACCCTGGCGCTTGTTGGGCACATAGGGAATGTCCTGACCCATGTGCCAGAGCACCGAGTTGATCGCCGATTTGCGTGAGGAACCGGTGCCCACCACATCGCCCACATAGGCCAGCGGGTGGCCCTTGGCCTTGAGCTGGTCGATGATCTCCAGGCCATTTTCCATCTTGCTCACCAGCATCGCCTTGGCGTGCAGGGGGATGTCCGGCCGGCTCCAGGCCTCGGTGGCCGGGGACAGGTCATCGGTATTGGTCTCGCCAGGCACCTTGAATACCGTCAGGGTGATGGCCTCAGCGGGCATCGGCCGGTTATTGAACCAGTCGGCATCGGCCCAGGACTGCAGCACCCGCTGCGCCGGCTCGCTTCCGCCATCGGCCTTGGCCTTGACGTCGTGAAAGGCATCGTAGATCAGCAGAGTGCTGGACAGGGCAGCTACCGCCTCCTCGGCGGTATCGGCTTGATCCAGCAGCTCGATCAGCGGCGCGACGTTGTAGCCGCCGAGCATGGTGCCGAGGAGAAAGGTGGCGCGCTGGCGGTCGATCAGCGGGCTGTGCGCCTCGCCCTTGGCCAGGGCGGTGAGAAAAGCGGCCTTGACGTAAGCGGCCTGATCCACCCCCGGCGGCACCCGATTTTCCAGCAGATCGACGAGCAACTGCTCCTCACCGGCCGGCGGGTTCTTCAGCAAGTCCACCAGGGCAGCGGTCTGCTCGGCATCCAGCGGCAGGGGCGGCAGGCCTTCGGCGGCGCGTTGGGCGACATGGGTGCGGTAGGCTTCAAGCACGGGCGTTCTCTCTTGCGTCTAGGGGAAACAGGAGAAGAATTGTAGCGAAAATCCAGCCCCATGGCGCGGCTTGGCGGGTAAAATGCGCACAACAATCACCCATCCACAGGAAAACCCATGGAACTCAGCTCACTCAACGCCGTTTCCCCCATCGATGGCCGTTACGCCAGCAAGTCCGCCGATTACCGCAACATCTTCAGTGAATACGGCCTGATCCGCCATCGGGTGCTGGTGGAAGTGCGCTGGCTGCAGGCCCTGGCGGCGCACCCGCAGATCCCTGAGGTGGCGCCCTTTGGCGAGCATGCCACCAACCTGCTCAACAACATCGTCGATAAGTTCAGCGAGGAAGACGCCCGCCGGGTGAAAAACATCGAGCGCACCACCAACCACGACGTCAAGGCGGTGGAGTATTTTCTCAAGGAGAAGATCGCCGGTAACGACGAGCTGGAGCGGGTCAGCGAGTTCATCCACTTCGCCTGCACCTCGGAGGATATCAACAACCTGTCCCATGCCCTGATGCTGCGCGAGGGCCGTGGCCAGGTGCTGCTGCAGCAGATGGATGACGTTATCGAAGCCATTCGCCGCCTGGCCCATGCGCACGCCCAGCGGCCCATGCTCTCGCGCACCCACGGCCAGCCCGCCTCCCCCACCACCCTGGGCAAAGAGATGGCCAATGTGGTCCACCGCCTGCAGCGCCAGCGCGCCACAGTGGCCAATGTCGAGCTGCTGGGCAAGATCAACGGTGCCGTGGGCAACTACAACGCCCATCAGGTGGCCTATCCGCAGATCGACTGGCCGCGTTTTGCTCAGGACTTTGTCGAATCCCTCGGTCTGAGCTGGAACCCCTACACCACCCAGATCGAGCCCCATGACTACATGGCCGAGCTATTTGACGCCATCGCCCGCTTCAACGCCATTCTCATCGACTTCTGCCGCGATGTCTGGAGCTACATCAGCCTGGGCTACTTCAAGCAAAAGACCGTGGCCGGCGAGGTGGGCTCCTCCACCATGCCGCACAAGGTCAATCCGATTGATTTTGAGAACGCCGAGGGCAATCTGGGCCTGGCCAATGCCTTGTTCAGCCATCTCGGCCAGAAGCTGCCCATCTCCCGCTGGCAGCGCGATCTGACCGACTCCACCGTGCTGCGCAACATGGGCGTGGGCTTTGCCTACACCAGTATCGCCCTGGGCTCGGCCCTGCGCGGCATCGGCAAGCTGGAAGCGGATGACGCCCGCCTGCTGGCCGACCTGGACGCCAACTGGGAGGTGCTGGCAGAGCCGATCCAGACCGTGATGCGCCGCTACGGCATAGATCAACCCTATGAAAAGCTAAAGGAACTGACCCGCGGTCAGCGCATCGATCAAGCCGGCATGGCCCGCTTCATCGACAATCTGGAGCTACCCGCCGAGGTCAAGGCTGAGCTGCGCGCCCTGACCCCAGACAGCTACACCGGCAATGCCGCCGAGCAGGCCCGAGGCATCTGATGACCGCGTCACAGCAACCGCCGCTGCCCGAGGACGCCCGCCTGGGTGAAACCGCAGGCGAATGGCGCTTTGCCGGGCGGGATCAGCAGCGTGATCTCTGTCTCAGCCTCGCGCGCCAAGCCCGCCGCGAGGTGCTGATCTTCACCCAGAACCTCGACCCCCACAGCTTCAACAGCCTGGAGCTGTACGAGGCGCTCAAACAACTGGCGCTGCGCCGGCCCGATCCCGCCCTGCGCATCCTCCTGCAGGATCACGAGCCGGTGCGCCGCGGCGGCTATCGCCTGCTGGAACTGGCCCAGCGGCTCAGCTCCAGGGTGCTGATCCACCGCCCGCACCTGCAGGAACACCGCGAGCACAGGGAGAATTTTGTCCTGGTGGATGAAGTCGGCTACCTCTATCAGCCGCTCTACAGCAGACCAGAAGGCAGCGTCTCATTCCACAACCCAGCGCGGGCGCGCCAGCTTGGCCACTTCTTCAACGAGGTCTGGCAGCAAAGCGAGCAGGACAGCCTGCTGCGGCGATTGGCGATCTGAAGATCATGAGCTAAGCCGGCGATCCTTACTGAGAAATGTCCCTGGCAATCCACGCGTCCCGAGCCCCCAGTCCCGAGTCCCGAAGCGACAAAAAATGCTGCTGTCCCAGGGTGTAGCTGCTCGCTCGATGTGCATTAAATCCAGCCATCGTCATCCAGAATGGTGCGCATGGCGGTGAGCTTGATGACCCCCGCGCCAAAGCTGCCGCCAACCGGATTGAATACGTCCAGATAGAAGGTCTCGTCCGCTTCCGCCAGGCTATCGCCAAGGATCTCTACCGGGATGACCGCCTGCTGCTCGTTCGGGTAAAGGTTGAGGCGGCCGCTAACCGCGAGATAATCGCTGCCGGCCTGGGCGCTACCGTCCCGCGTGGTGTAGTCAACACTCAAAATCTGATCAGGATCAGAGCGCACGCCGGTGAATTGAAGCAGGAAATAGGTGTAACTGATCCCAGAGTCGCCCTCGACCAGGGATTTCTCCACCTGTTCCGGCCGACTGGGGGCATTGGGGTACTGGCTGCGCAGGCTTTGGTCGATCCACTGCTGATAAAAGCTGACCCGTTGCCAGGCCGCCAACTCACCAAAACTGCTGTTGCTGAAGCTATCTACGTCCGGGCTGCTGCTGCCGCTGCTAAGGCTGGCGGTGTAGCTGGCGATTCCGGCGATCTGGCCGGCAATCAGCGCCGGGCCACCGCTGTCCCCCTGAGCGATCAGGCCCTCACTCAGGCCCAGGCCGAGATGGGTTCGACCCATCAACTGACCGAGGGCGTCCCGGGCACTCTGGCCGTTGTCGAAATCCGCCAGCAGCTGGCTTCCCGTTGCCGGTGTCCAGGCCATGCCGGTGCCGAGTACCGCCTTCAGATCTTCGGCTTCGGCATCGAATCTGTTGCTGGCCATGAGGCGGGTGGGCGTACCGCTACTGCTCGCCCCCACCGCGCCGGTACCTGAGGCCCCGTAGCCGACGAGAACCATATCCTTGCCGACCTCGTCCGCATCACGGTAGAGGTTGTAGCGGTCCGCCGCCGCGGGTGCCCTGTTCAACCAAATCAGGGCGAGATCGTGATTACCATCGACACTGTCATACTGCGGATGCAGCAAAACCCGGGTAGCATCTAACTTTTGCAGGCCGCTGCGGGTCTCGAAACTGACCTGGGCGCTGGTCCCAACCCCATCGAACAGATGCGCCGCGGTCAGCAGGGCGCGACCGTCGTAGAGCAAGACCCCTGTGCCGTAGTAGCCCCCGGCGCTGATGCGCACCACAGCGTCATAACCCAGGCCGGTGCCGGCCTGGTAGCGGGAATCTGTTGATGCGGCAGTGGTGGTTACCATGGTGATGATGCCCTGATAATGCTCTGGAGGAAGGGAGTGGAAACGCTGAAGCTTAGGCGCATTTTTGCAGCCGATCCAGCCAGTGTCCATGCAGCCGACCCGGGAAATTTTGCGCTGGGTCTTGATTTAGCCGGCCACAGGCCATAGACTGGCAATACCTTATCTTTTTAATCAACTATTACGAGGTAACATCATGAATCTGGATTTGGATGGTGAAGGTTTTTTGCGCAATCGTGACGACTGGAGTGAAGAGGTAGCTGCCTATCTAGCCAAGGAAGACGGCTATGAATTTTCCGATGAAATGCGCGAGCTGATCAATCAGGCCCGCGCCATGTACGAAGAAGACGGCGTGGTGCCGCCAATCCGCAAGTTCGCCAAAAAGGTGGGCGTGGACAGCAAGCACCTCTATGACATCTTCAAGAAAGGCCCAATGAAGCTGATCTGCAAATGGGGCGCCCTGCCCAAGCCCACCGGCTGCGTTTAACCCCCCTGCTTTTCTGGCCCGCAAATAAACGCGAATAGCTACCTCATTCGCGTTTATTTGTGGGCTTCCCGCCTGGAACCAAAACCCTGCTCGACCACTCAGACAGCTCCATTGGATTTGCCTTGGGTCAAGGCCTGCCGGCCAGGCTGTGGTAGAGTTTGGCGCTTTCCAGTCAACCGACAAGCGCCATGATCAATCACCAACTCCTGGGCCAACTGGCCGCCCTGCAAGGCCTGATGATGCAGCTGGCCGAGAACAGCCCCGAGGCCCAATTTCAACGTCAGATTCATCCCGAGCTCGGCTCTCTGGCCCATATTCTGGGCTCTGCCGTCTATCGCGAGCTTTACTGGCTGCGGGAGCTGGTGCAGCAGGACGGTGCTCTCTCCCAGCGAGTGGAAAAACTGTTTCGCCCAGGCGCCCTGCCCCTGGCTGAGCAATGCCGTCAATTGCCGCCGCAGGATCATCTGCTCAACTGGGCGGCAGAAATCCAGGATCAGCATCTGCAGCAATTGGCCAACCCTGGCCTGCTGCCAGACCATCCTCTGCTGCAAGGCGACGCCATCCTTTATTTCATCCTCCAGGAACACGCCCTGAGCTACGAGCGCATGCTCTCGCTGCAACTGTTGCTGCAGTTGCAACAGCAGGACCTCAGCTACCGCGCCGGCTCCATCCTCGAAAGCCGTCTGCCGCAGATGGCCTTCACCGAGGTCAATCAGGGAGCCTACCGCATCGGCAGCAGCGCCGATGACCCCTGGGCCTACGACAACGAACTGCCCCAGCAAATCATCCAGCTCAGCGCCTTCGCCATCGCCCAACGGCCGGTGAACAACGCCGAATATCTGGGCTTTATCGAAGATGCTGGCTATCAGCGGGAAGACCTCTGGGGCAGTGGCAAGGCCTGGCTCAGAGCCGAGTCCCGCGGCGCACCTCTGCATTGGCGCAAGGATGGCCATGGCCACTGGTACGGACTGGGCCTCAACGGCCCCGCAGACCTGATTGCCGATGAGCCAGTGCAGGGCATCAGCCAGTATGAGGCCAAGGCCTTTGCCGCCTGGGCCGACCTCCAGGGCGGGACAACCGCCGGCGCCGTGCTGCCCCATGAGTTCCAGTGGGAAGCGGCGGTACGCACTCAGGCAATCCAGGCCGATGGCCGTGTCTGGGAGTGGTGCAACAACCTGTTCAAGCCCTACGAGGGCTATCAGCGCCCGGCCAGCAGCCAATACGCCACCGCCGATTTTGACGACCAGCACCTTTGCCTGCGCGGCGGCTGCCTGCACACCCAGCCACTGCTGCGCCGCACCGCCCTGCGCCAACGCGCCCTGCCCCACTGGAACTTCGCTTTCAGCGGCCTGCGCCTGGTCATCCCACCAGGCAAGCCGTTTTGGGAGAAAGATTGAGCCAGCCAAGCCGGCACGCTAAGGACGCAGAGTACGCAAAGGAGCGCGGAGATCGCAGAGTAGAAAAGCCCTTTGTGCGAGATAACTGCTCAGACC
>JADGBD010000018.1:0-1589 GCA_015231665.1 Gammaproteobacteria bacterium | reverse complement strand
CCTCCAGCGCAGGCACAAAAAAAGGCGGTCAAGACCGCCTTTTTTGCTTGAAAAAGTAAGGAGTTACTTTTTCCATTCCTCTGCGTTATCCAGGGTTTTTTCTTCCCCATCGGCATAACCGGCCTCGTAGGCTTCGGTCAGGCGCTGTTCTTCGCGCTGGGGGTTTTGCAGGTAACCGGCCTGCCAACCTTGGATGTATTCGTCATCGACACCCATCTGTTCCATTTTGGTAACGGCATCGTAATAGGTCTGATCCATATCGGGTCTCCAGATTATTCTTTGAAGGTTCAACCAAAATAGCCCAGCGCGGATAGGGAAGGAGTCCCGCCGCTTCACGACGCTTGGCGTTTAACTTATCCACCCCAAGGGGTATCCGGACCGATCCGGCCGGCGAAAAAGAGGCATTAGAATACCCGGAATTACTAATCTGCGCTAGAAAAATCTAGCCCGGTAATACCCGGATTCAATACCTGCCATTCAAGGGGGTTGAACTTTAGCCCGGCGCGCTTCAATCTTCAACGGTTTTCCATCCTGACCAAGGGCAAACCATGCGACCAAGGGACCTTCTGATCATTCTCGACCGCGAATTTCGCAGCACCGAACAGGGCCACCACACCCCCGTGATGCTCTGGGGCCCGCCCGGCGTGGGCAAATCCCAGATGGTGGCCGAGGTGGCCGCACGCCACGCCTGCCCGGTGATCGATATCCGCCTGTCGCAGATGGAGCCCTCGGACCTGCGCGGCATTCCCTTTCGCGTTGGCGAGCATGTGGAATGGGCGATCCCCGCCATGCTCCCCGATGCCCAGCGCCACGCCGAGCGCGGCATCCTGTTTCTTGATGAGATCACCTCGGCGCCGCCGAGCGTCTCCGCCGCCGCCTATCAGCTGATCCTGGACCGCCGCCTGGGTGCCTATCAGGTGCCGCTGGGCTGGGCCATCTTCGCCGCCGGCAACCGCCAGGGCGATCGCGGCGTCACCTACACCATGCCCGCGCCTTTAGCCAACCGCTTCTCCCACTTCGAGGTGGAGACCCACCTGGATGACTGGGTCAGCTGGGCCTATGCCAACGGCATCGACGAGGGCATCATCGCCTTCCTGCGCTTTCGCCCGGAACTGCTGTTCGATTTCGACCCGGACCACAACCCGGTGGCCTTTCCCTCGCCGCGCTCCTGGGAGTTTGCCCATCGCGCGGTGCAGAAATTCCATGGCCAGGGGGCGCTGTTCCAGGGCGCGCTGCAGGCCTGCGTCGGCCCCGCTGCGGGGATAGAGGTACATGCCTTCATCAATAACCTCGATCGCATGCCCGACCTGGACGCCATTCTGCGCGGCGAGGACACCTCGGTGCCCAGCGAGATCGACCTGCAGTACGCTGTCGCCGCCGCTCTGGTGGGCCGTGCCATCCGCGCCCGCGACAGCGCAGAAGCGGCGCAGATCTACGGCCACATCCTCGACTACGCCCGCCGTTTTCCGCTGAAGGAAATGGGGGTGATGCTGGTTTCAGACATGCACCGCGCCATCGGCCAGCCACTGTTCGAAGTGCCCCAATTCGCCACCTGGGCCAACACCGTGGCCGAGGTGATGTTGTATTGA
>JADGBD010000017.1:2689-16860 GCA_015231665.1 Gammaproteobacteria bacterium | reverse complement strand
CGTCAGCTCGTGTCGTGAGATGTTGGGTTAAGTCCCGTAACGAGCGCAACCCTTGTCCATAGTTGCCAGCGAGTAATGTCGGGAACTCTAAGGGGACTGCCGGTGACAAACCGGAGGAAGGTGGGGATGACGTCAAGTCATCATGGCCCTTATGGCCAGGGCTACACACGTGCTACAATGGCTAGTACAAAGGGTTGCCAACTCGCGAGAGTGCGCTAATCCCATAAAGCTAGTCGTAGTCCGGATCGGAGTCTGCAACTCGACTCCGTGAAGTCGGAATCGCTAGTAATCGCGGATCAGAATGCCGCGGTGAATACGTTCCCGGGCCTTGTACACACCGCCCGTCACACCATGGGAGTGGGTTGCAAAAGAAGTAGGTAGTCTAACCTTCGGGAGGACGCTTACCACTTTGTGATTCATGACTGGGGTGAAGTCGTAACAAGGTAGCCGTAGGGGAACCTGCGGCTGGATCACCTCCTTTACGAAAAGCCCGAAGCCCTCGGCGCGCCCACACAAATTACCTGAACAACGAGCAGTACTGTAGCCGAGCTACAGAGATAAGGTACGAATACCGGGTCTGTAGCTCAGGTGGTTAGAGCGCACCCCTGATAAGGGTGAGGTCGGAGGTTCAAGTCCTCCCAGACCCACCACTTAAAGAAAGAGTAAAGTGTGAAGTGAGAAGTTTGAAAGAAAAAGAGGCGCGAAGCGCGCCGAACTTTTCAAACTTCACCCTTCCCCCTTCAAACTTTTGAATTCGGGGCCATAGCTCAGCTGGGAGAGCGCCTGCCTTGCACGCAGGAGGTCGGGAGTTCGATCCTCCCTGGCTCCACCACCACAGTACTCCATACAAGCGGCTGCAAAACCTTGAATGCTTTAGCGATAGAGCGCTCAATGCTTTGTAGAAAGCGAGCTCATTAACAATTTGGTGATGAAGGCAAACGAAAGTTAATAATCCGCAAGGGTTATTGGCTGGGTAAATTGTATCAGCGAGAACTCAAGCAAACCAAAGGCCTCAAAGACACTGTGTCAGCAGAATATTTGGGGTTATATGGTCAAGTGAATAAGCGCATACGGTGGATGCCTTGGCAGTAGAAGGCGATGAAGGACGTAGTAGCCTGCGATAAGCCTCGGGGAGTCGGCAAACAGACTTTGATCCGGGGATTTCCGAATGGGAAAACCCACCCTTCGGGGTACCGCGCAAGCGGAGCTAACCCGGGGAACTGAAACATCTAAGTACCCGGAGGAAAAGAAATCAACCGAGATTCCCTTAGTAGCGGCGAGCGAACGGGGACCAGCCGATCAATCAGTGCGTAGTGGAATGGTCTGGAAAGTCCAGCGATACAGGGTGAAAGCCCCGTACACGAAACCATCTGATTGGCATATCAAGTAGGGCGGCGCACGTGAAACGCTGTCTGAAGATGGGGGGACCATCCTCCAAGGCTAAATACTCTCTACTGACCGATAGTGAACCAGTACCGTGAGGGAAAGGCGAAAAGAACCCCTGTGAGGGGAGTGAAATAGAACCTGAAACCGTATGCGTACAAGCAGTGGGAGCCCCCTCGGGGGTGACTGCGTACCTTTTGTATAATGGGTCAGCGACTTACTTCTCAATGGCAAGGTTAACCGAATAGGGGAGCCGTAGCGAAAGCGAGTCTTAATAGGGCGCATAGTCGTTGGGAGTAGACCCGAAACCGGGCGATCTACCCATGGCCAGGTTGAAGGTGGGGTAACACCTACTGGAGGACCGAACCGGGATCTGTTGAAAAAGATTCGGATGAGCTGTGGGTCGGAGTGAAAGGCTAATCAAGCTCGGAGATAGCTGGTTCTCCTCGAAAGCTATTTAGGTAGCGCCTCGTGAATCACCGCTGGGGGTAGAGCACTGTTTCGGCTAGGGGGTCATCCCGACTTACCAACCCGATGCAAACTCCGAATACCAGCGAGTGCAATCACGGGAGACACACGGCGGGTGCTAACGTTCGTCGTGGAAAGGGAAACAACCCAGACCGCCAGCTAAGGTCCCAAAATCACATCTCAGTGGGAAACGATGTGGGAAGGCCCAGACAGCCAGGAGGTTGGCTTAGAAGCAGCCATCCTTTAAAGAAAGCGTAATAGCTCACTGGTCGAGTCGGCCTGCGCGGCAGATTTAACGGGGCTTAAGATGTGTACCGAAGCTGCGGATGCAAGCTTGCTTGCATGGTAGAGGAGCGTTCCGTAAGCCGTTGAAGGTGTGTTGTGAAGCATGCTGGAGGTATCGGAAGTGCGAATGCTGACATGAGTAACGATAAAGGGGGTGAAAGGCCCCCTCGCCGTAAACCCAAGGGTTCCTGCGCAACGTTAATCGGCGCAGGGTTAGTCGGCCCCTAAGGCGAAGCCGAAAGGCGTAGTCGATGGGAAGCAGGTTAATATTCCTGCACCTGTGGGAGAGTGACGGATTGCGAAATTCCGGATTGGGCGTTGGTTGTCCCAAGAAGGAGCTGGCAGTTCCAGGAAATAGCCCCCACATATAGACCGTACCCCAAACCGACACAGGTGGGTGGGATGAGTATTCCAAGGCGCTTGAGAGAACTCGGGTGAAGGAACTAGGCAAAATAGTACCGTAACTTCGGGAGAAGGTACGCCCACGCAAGTGGGCCGCAGTGAAAAGGTGGCTGCAACTGTTTATTAAAAACATAGCACTCTGCAAACTCGAAAGAGGACGTATAGGGTGTGACGCCTGCCCGGTGCCGGAAGGTTAATTGATGGGGTTACCCCACACCTAGATCATCTTCATCGTATGTACTACGTCTACGTGCTTTACTCCAAAAGTCTCGACGAGTTTTATCTGGGATCGACCGAAGATCTCCGGAAACGACTCCAACAGCATTTAAATGGAGAAAACACATCGACAAAAAAGGCAACAGACTGGCAAGTCTCCTACTACGAGGCTTACCTCAGTGCCTGTGCAGCACGAAGAAGAGAAGCCAACTTGAAGCGAAGTGGCAAGGCTTACCAAAGCCTGAAACAACGCATCAGAGAAAGCTTTGAGGGTGATCTAGGTGTGGGGGAAGCTCTTGATCGAAGCCCCGGTAAACGGCGGCCGTAACTATAACGGTCCTAAGGTAGCGAAATTCCTTGTCGGGTAAGTTCCGACCTGCACGAATGGCGTAACGATGGCCACACTGTCTCCACCCGAGACTCAGTGAAATTGAACTCGCTGTGAAGATGCAGTGTACCCGCGGCTAGACGGAAAGACCCCGTGAACCTTTACTATAGCTTTGCACTGGACTTTGAATCGATTTGTGTAGGATAGGTGGGAGGCTTTGAAGCGTGGACGCCAGTCTGCGTGGAGCCAACCTTGAAATACCACCCTGGTCTATTTGGAGTTCTAACCCAGGCGTAAGTCGGGGACCGTGCATGGTGGGTAGTTTGACTGGGGCGGTCTCCTCCCAAAGAGTAACGGAGGAGCACGAAGGTACCCTAATCATGGTCGGACATCATGCGGTTAGTGCAATGGCATAAGGGTGCTTAACTGCGAGACAAACAAGTCGAGCAGGTGCGAAAGCAGGTCATAGTGATCCGGTGGTTCTGTATGGAAGGGCCATCGCTCAACGGATAAAAGGTACTCCGGGGATAACAGGCTGATTCCTCCCAAGAGTTCATATCGACGGGGGAGTTTGGCACCTCGATGTCGGCTCATCACATCCTGGGGCTGAAGTCGGTCCCAAGGGTATGGCTGTTCGCCATTTAAAGTGGTACGCGAGCTGGGTTTAGAACGTCGTGAGACAGTTCGGTCCCTATCTGCCGTGGGCGTTGGAGATTTGAGGGGGGCTGCTCCTAGTACGAGAGGACCGGAGTGGACGTACCTCTGGTGTTCCGGTTGTCACGCCAGTGGCACTGCCGGGTAGCTAAGTACGGAACGGATAACCGCTGAAAGCATCTAAGCGGGAAACCGGCCCCAAGATGAGATCTCCCTGGGCCCTTGAGGCCCCTGAAGGTCCGTTGAAGACTACGACGTTGATAGGCGGGATGTGGAAGTGCAGTAATGCATGGAGCTAACCCGTACTAATTGACCGTGAGGCTTGACCATATAACACCCAAGTGTTCTGTGACACAGAGCGCCTGAGGTCTGCACGAGAAAATCAAGATACAAGACTTCATCACCGAATGCGTGGAGCAGAGACTCTGCTCCACCACCTAATTGCCTGGCGGCCATAGAGCCTTGGAACCACCCGATCCCATCCCGAACTCGGAAGTGAAACGGGGCATCGCTGATGGTAGTGTGGGGTCTCCCCATGTGAGAGTAAGTCACTGCCAGGCTTCTACTCCAATACCCGATTCATACCGAATCGGGTATTTTTTTGCGCAGAAAACGCTGGTTTTGGACTGATGGCGTAAACAATTTAAGGATTGAGAGAACGATGCGGGCTTTTGTCGTTCTAAGATTGCCATGTGCTAGGTTTTAGGGAACGAGCAGCGCTGGATGATTCAGCTTAACGATCATGGGGCAAGACGGTCACCCCAGAAGATGAAAGTCGTCTCGCCCCTGATAGTTCCCTCTCCCCAACCCTCTCCCGGGGGGGAGAGGGGGCAATCGAGCGCTTCGCGACTTTCACAGTATTTATTAGCGGCAAGGTGCTGCCTGGTTTCTACATTCGCAGCCTGTTGGGGATTCCTCATGAAATGTCGTTTTTTGATGCTTTCTGGCTTGATTTTGCTGGCCGTCACCTTGCCTGCCTGGGCGGAAAACGAGCAGCTGTCCACTGATGTCGGCATTCGCGCGGATGTCATGCCGCAGCCCCAAGCAATCACCCCGGCTGATGTCAGCCCTGCTGCGACTCCTGATGCCTCAGTAGAAGGCCAGGATACTGACGCTGCGGTAAATGGTGAGCCAACTCCAGCACCGGCAGAGGCTGCCGGCGCTCTGCCCGAACCTGCCGTGGCCGAGGAACCACAGACCGAGCCGCTTGAGGCCCTGTCACCCAGCGCTAAGCCCCTGGTGCAGGCTCAGACCAGCCCAGAGGTGGCAGCGGCTATCCGGCAACTGCTCTCGAGCAAAGCCGAGCAGCCTGGCGCCCCGCGTTTTTATCATCGGCAGCAGTTGCAGGGGCTGTATCAGGCCAATGGTTACCAAGCGCTCTGGGGCGCTTCGGCGATTGCGGATTTCTCTCGGGCACTGGATGCCCTGGTACTGGATGGCCTGAAGGCCGATGCCTACCGGCTCGAATCCATTGCATTCTTTCTGCTTGATCCGACGCTGCAGCCCGAGGATGCCGCCGAGCAGGCCCTGGTTGATCTGAGCCTGAGCGAGTCCCTGCTGCAGGTGCTGTACAACCTGAGGTACGGCAAGGTCGATCCGGAAATGCTGGATGCCGACTTCAATTACCCCAAGGCGCGGGATGCTGGTGATCACACCCAATCCCTGCGTGATTGGATCAGCCAGGCGCAGATTGCCGAGGCCTTTGCCTGGGCTAGGCCCAAGCAGTCGGAGTATCGTTGGCTGCAGGAGGCCTTGGTCGATTACTGCGCCAAGGCAGGGCAGGGAGGCTGGCGTCCGATTCCAGCTGGCAAGCCGCTCAAGCCCGGCGCCAGCGATGCGCGCACGCCTCTGCTGCGGGCGCGCCTGCAGCTGCCCTTGGAGCGCGGTGCTGATGAGGAAGTCTATGATGCCGAGCTGGAAAAAGCCGTGCGCGCTTTTCAGGACAAGCGCAGCCTGAATGTCGATGGGGTGGTGGGTCCGGTTACCCTGGGGGCGCTCAACATCAGCATAGAGCAGCGCATCGAGCAGATTCGCGCCAACCTGGAGCGTGAACGCTGGTTCGACGCCCTGGCCAAGGATGAGTATCTGTTGATCGACGTCGCCGGTTACAAGCTGCGCTGGATCAGTCAGGGGGAGGTGATCTGGCAGGAGCGGGTGCAGGTCGGCAAAAAGCAGACGAAAACGCCGATCTTCCAGGATCAGCTGGAGCACCTGATCTTCAATCCCACTTGGTCGGTGCCGCCGGGTATCAATCAGCGCACCATCCTGCCCAGCCTGAAGCTCGATCCGGGCTATCTGGACAAGAAGGGCTACATGCTGCTGGACGACAACGGCAAGCGCATAGACCCTTACTCGATCGACTGGAAGTCGCTGGACCGCATGCCCTATATCGTGCGTCAGCCTCCGGGTAATGACAATGCCCTGGGACGGGTGAAGTTCATGTTCCCGAACAAGCATCACGTGTTCTTGCACGATACCAATCATCGCGAGCTTTTCAGCAAGGATGTGCGTACCACCAGCTCAGGCTGTGTGCGCCTGCAAGACCCCTTCGTGCTGGCGGAGCGCCTGCTTGGTAGGCAGGGCTGGGACCGGGCAAGGATCGACAAGACGCTGGCCAGCGGTCAGACCCTGCAGGCCAATCTGGAGAAGCCCTTGCCGATCTACATCCGCTATCTGACCACCGAGGCCAGTGCAGAGGGGGTGGGTTTTCGGGATGACATCTATGATCGTGACCCCAAGCTGCTGGAGAAGCTCGACGGCCCTTTCCGCATCCATCTCGCCGATCTGCCCAAGGCGGAGCAAACCCGGCTGCGGGCGCAGGTGAAGTCAGCCAGCAAGGTAGCCAACCTGCCGGTTGAGCCCGAGGTCATTGGTATCCCTGAAGAGATTGTCGTGGAAGAGGCACCCAAGCCCGAGGTGAAAACCCAGAGCAACTGGAAGAGCGGATTTATCGATCTTTAGGTCGAACCCAGCGGCCGAGGGTGCTGAACAGGGTTTCCGGGTCTATGGGCTTGGGTACCAGGTCGTTCATGCCCACCGCCAGCACCCGCTCAAGATCGCCCTTGAAGGCGTTGGCGGTGGTGGCGATGATCGGCAGCTGGGCAAAGCGGGCTTGCTGGCGAATCCGCCGGGTGGCTTCGTAACCGTCCATCACCGGCATCTGGCAGTCCATCAGCACCCCATCGAACTCCTGTTCCTCCAGGCGCTGCAGGGCCTCGGCGCCATCACTGGCGGCCACCGCCTCTATCCCCTGCATGCGCAAAAGCTCCAGCGCCAGTTCCTGATTGATCTCGTTGTCTTCCACCAGCAACAGGCGAATGCCCCGCAGGTTCGGCCCGGTTGCAGTGGCAGGTTCAGGGGTCTTGGGTGCCTGAATGGCAGTTGGGCTGGCAGCCTGTTGCTTGCCCAGGTGGGCGGTGAAGTGGAAGGTGCTGCCCTGATTGGGCTGGCTCTCCACCCAGATTTCCCCCTGCATCAGCTGCACCAGCTTGAGGGCAATGGTCAGCCCCAGGCCGGTGCCGCCGTATTTGCGTGCGGTGGAGCTATCGGCCTGGCTGAAGGACTGAAACAGCCGCGCCTGCTGCTCCTCGGACATACCAATGCCCGTGTCTTCCACGGAGAACTGCAGTAGCGCCTGGTCGGCGGTCTCCTCCAGCAGTTTGATGCGCAGCATCACCGTATCGCCGGCCTTGCTGAACTTGATCGCATTGTTGCCCAGGTTGATCAGTACCTGGCTCAGACGCAGGGGGTCACCCACCAGGGCGGTGGGCACGCCGCGCTCCAGGCGGATGCCGACATGCACCCCATCCTCCTCGGCCTTGAGTCCAATCAGGTTAACCATGTTGTCGATCACCTCGGGCAGGCGAAAAGCGATGTGCTCGATCTCCAGTTTGCCCTCCTCGACCTTGGAGAAATCCAGGATGTCGTTGATGATCCCCAGCAGGGCCTCGGCGGAGCGGTGGGCCTTGCTGATGAAATTACGCTGCTTGCTGTCCAGTTCGGTCTGCAGGGCCAGATAGGTCATGCCGATGATGGCGTTCATCGGCGTGCGGATTTCGTGGCTCATGTGGGCGAGGAACAACGACTTGCTCGCGCTGGCCTCTTCCGCGACCTGTTTGGCCTGGCGCAGTTCCTGCTCCACCTGTTTGCGCAGGGAGCGTTCGCGCATGATATCCATGGCTCGGGCCGACAGGGTCTCGTACATGTTCAGCACCGTATCCACCAGCACCTGCATCAGGCCGCGCATGAGTTGATCGGCCTGCTGCTTGGCCTCCTCAACGCTGGCGCCGCTCTCGATCGCCATCACCGCATTGGCCAGGCGCTTGTCTGAATCGAGAATGTGGTGCGCCAGCCACTTGGCGAGGAAGGCGATGATGTCCTGAATCACTTCATCCAGGGGCTTGGTCGCTTCCTCCTCACGCAGTTCCGCCACCTTGGCGATGAAGGATTTGTGCGTCTGCTCATGGCCGCTTACCCAGCTGTCGCCGGGCAGATAGCGGTTCCAGATCCGCTCCTCGGCAGTGAAGTGGTAATCGGCATAGGCCGCCAGTTCATCGAAATACTGATTCAGGGTGGCCGGCTGGGAGCGGTTGGCCAGATGTGCCGCCAGATGATTGAGAATATCCACCAGGCGCTTGTGTTGCTCATCGATCTCCGCAATCCCGGTCTCGAAGTTTCGATCCCAGGGAAAAATCTCAAAGAATTCGATATCGCCTTCTGGTGTCTGCAGGTTCTGACTGTTCAATTGCTGTGTCCGTGAAACGCGAAAGTCGAATTACTACTGGCCAACCCTAGGGCGCCGTGCTGGCCTTGCTGAGTCGTTCCTGCCTCAGCTTGATCAGATAATCGGTCAGGCGCTTGACCTGCTTGTCCGAGAGCATAGCAAAGGCGGGCATCTCATCCCGGTGCTGATGCTTGTTGCCGCGCTCTGCCGAGCCACGCTTGATGACATGGGCAATCAGCTCAGGCGGCAGGTCCTTGTCCAGCAGGCTGGGGTAGCCAAAAAAAGTCTTGCCCAAGGCGCCTTCACCGTGGCACTTGGTGCAATAGTAATCAAACAGCTCAGCGCCGCTGGCCGAGGGCGGTGGCGGTTTGGCGCAGCCGAGCAGAATCAGGGGCATCAGCAGCAGGACCAGACGAGTAGACATGGGTTATGGGCTCCAGTGCCAACGGTTAAATTGAGATTGTTCAATTACCATTGGCTAATATAGCTGAGGCCGGGCTGCCGGACTGTGACGAGGCTCGATTTTGTGAACCGCTTCACATTTTGCCAAAAAACAGCCGGCCAATCGGCACGAACTTCGTATGTATTTGTCCTGAATAATTTCATCTTCGGATGCTGAATCGGTATCTGAGCATCGATTCTATCCAGCTTGGCCCCTGGGTGCATTTTCAAGGCGACCTGCGCACCTTATACTGGGCCGACTTTGTTTGGCCTAGCTTGCCAGCCGGCAGGACCGCAGGGCCAGGCCGCCAGCCTGGCAGCGAGCGTCATGGCTGAATTTTCGCCTAAGAGGTTGTCATGGGTAAATTGGGATTACTGGGTTTGGTGCTGGGGAAAAGCAGCCTGGGTCGAAGCGGTTATCTTCTTCTGTTTGCCTACCTGCTGGCGGTGCTGGGGGTAGTGCTCTACGGTCTGGGGCGGATGGATCAGCAGCTGCGCCAGGAGGTCACAGCCACCCTCGCCACCCTCAATGGCTCGGTCAAGGCCTCCTTGCAGCGCTGGCATCAGGCGAGCATCCGCGAGATCCACCACCTGGCCGCTGATCGCCAGCTGCCCGAACTGCTCGACCAGCTCCAGTCCTCCCAAGCCGGCGCCAATGACCGGCTACAGCAGCTCTACCTGCAGCATCTACGCGACATGGGTGCCAATGACCTCTACCTGTTTGCTCCAGACCAGCGCCTGCTGGCAAGGCTTGGGGTCGGCAGGGTCAGCGAGCCTTCTGCGCTGGCGGCGCTGCCCCTGGAACGCGTGCTGGCGGGGGAAACCCTGCTGGAGCATTCCAGCCTGAGGCAGCAAGGGGCGCCTGCTCCGGCGCTGTTCATCGCCACCCCGGTGACCGATGCCGCGGGCCAGACTCGGGCGGCGCTGGTGGTGGTCTTTGATGCCGAGCAGACCTTCCGCCCCCTGGTTGAGGAAGTCCGGATCGGCAAGAGCGGCGAGACCTATCTGCTCGATGCCCAGGGGCAGATGCTCAGCCAATCCCGTTTCCATCAGCAGATGGCCGCGGTATCCGGCCATGGCCATCTGCGGGACATGCGCGGACAGCGTGCTGCCGATCCCGGTGGCAACCTGCTGCGTGGTCACAGCCCGGCGGTGGCGGCACAGAACTGGCCGCTGACGCGGATGGCCGGCTCGCTGAGCCGCGGTGAGAGTGGCGAGGATGCCCAGGGCTACCGGGATTATCGGGGTGTCGAGGTGATCGGTGCCTGGTCCTGGTCGGACAGCCTGAGTCTTGGGGTGGCATCGGAAATGGATCTGGACGAGGCCCTAGAACACTATCGCGGCGTGCGCAAGGTGCTCCTGCTGGCGGCCCTGGCCATAGGCCTCTTGGCGCTGGGCCTGGTCGGGCTGGTGAGCTGGCTGGGGCGGCAGGCCAACGAGCAGTTGCAGCAGCTGGTGGATGAGCGCACCGAGCGCTTGCGCAAGCTGGTGCAACTGGTAGAGCAGAATCCCCTGGCGATTGCGATTACCGACCTCAAGGGCGTGGTCGAATACGTCAATCCCGCCTTCAGCGGGGTCAACGGCTACAGCGCCGATGAGATCCAGGGCAAGGCCATCCGCCGACTCAAGAGCGGCCAGACCAGCGCCGCGCTGTATCGGGATCTTTGGCAGACCATCCTCGAGGGCCAGGTCTGGAGCGGCGAGCTACAAAACCGGCGCAAGAACGGCTCGCTCTACTGGGCGGCGCTACGGGTGGCGCCGATCAAGAACGCCGCCGGCGAGGTCAGCCACTTTGTCTCCATGGCAGAGGACATCACCCGCAAGAAGGAGCTGCAGCTGGCCCTGGCGGAGACACAGGCGGCGCGCAGTCTGGAGCAGGAGCGCAATGCCCTGATTCTGGATTCCGCCGGCGAGGGCATCTTTGGTCTCGATATCCAGGGGCGGGTGATTTTCTGCAATCAATCGGCAGCGAGCATGCTCGGCTACAGCCAGGATGAGCTGCGCGGCCGGGGGCTGCATCAAATCGCCCACCACAGTCATGCCGATGGCAGTCCCTATGCGGAAGACCAATGCCGCATGCGGCCCTCCGGCCAGATCGGCGCCAAGCGCCAAGTGGACGACGAGGTACTCTGGCGCAAGGACGGCAGCTCATTTTCGGTGGAATATGTGGTCGCGCCCATGCGTAAGGACGCCGAACTGATCGGCGCTGTGGTGGTGGTGCGCGACATCAGTCAGCGCCAGGAGACCGAGGAATCCCTCCGCCGCGAGCGTGAACAGCTGCAGAACATCCTCGACGTCAGCCCCATCGGCGTGGCCTTCTCCATCGATGGCATCTTCCGCTTTGCCAATCCCAAGTTCCTCAGCATGGTCAATGCGCGCATCGGTGAGCCGGCGGAGGACATCTATGTGCACCCGCAAGACCGCCAGCGCGTCCTCGCCGAGCTTGCGCGCCAGGGTCATGTGGATAACTTTGAGGTGCAGATGTACGACCCCCAGGGGCGGGTGCGCGATATTTTTGTCAACTTCATGCCCATCAGCCTGCAGGGCCAGCAGGGCCTGCTCGGCTGGCTGCTGGATATCACCGAGCGCAAGCAGGCGGAACAGCTGGTGCACCAGAGCGAGGCGCGCCTCAAGGCCGCGGCCGATGCCGCCAACATGGCCCTCTGGGACTACAGCCCGCGGAGCAATCAGGTGCTCAGCAACGGCGTCTTCGCCAGCATGCTCGGCTACCCGCTGGACGAGCTGCTCAGCGCCGAGGGCGACTGGTTCCAGCTCAAGGGCGGGCTCGCCGGCTGGCAGAATCTGGTGCACCCGGAGGATCAGGCGGCTGCCCATCAGGCCTTCGATCAGCACCTCAGGGGCGAGGCGGCGCTGTACCGCGCCGAGTTCCGCATGGCCCGCGCCGATGGCAGCTGGTGCTGGATTCTCGCCGCCGGGCAGGTGATCGAGCGTGACGAGCAGGGCCGGCCGCTGCGGGTGCTGGGGATACACACCGACATCGACTCGCAAAAAGCCCTGCAGGCCGAGCTGCAGCAGGCCAAGGATCTGGCGGAGCAGGCCACCCTGGCCAAGTCCCATTTCCTCGCCAATATGAGCCATGAAATCCGCACGCCGATGAACGCCATCATCGGCATGAGCCACCTGGCCCTGCAGACCGAGCTGAATCGCAAGCAGCGCAACTACATCGAAAAGGTCAGTCATTCCGCCGAGGCCCTGCTGGGGATCATCAACGACATCCTCGACTTCTCCAAGATCGAGGCGGGCAAGCTGGGCATCGAGCAGCTGGATTTCCGTCTCGAGGACGTACTCGACAACCTGGCGATGATGATCACCCTGCGTGCTGAGGAAAAGGGTCTGGAGTTGCTCTACAACCTCTCGCCGGAGCTGCCCCTGGCGCTGGTGGGTGACCCTCTGCGCCTGAGCCAGGTGCTGATCAACCTGGGCAACAACGCCGTCAAGTTCACCGAGAAGGGCGAGATTGTGATCGCCATCGAGGTGCTCGAAGAAGATGACAGCCAATGCCAGCTGCACTTCTGCGTCCGCGACACCGGCATCGGCATGAGCGCCGAGCAGCAGGCGCGCCTGTTTCAATCCTTCAGCCAGGCCGATGGCTCGACCACACGCCGGTTCGGCGGCACCGGCCTGGGGCTGGCCATCTCGAAAAACCTGGCCGAGCTCATGGGCGGGCGGATCTGGGTGGAAAGCGAGCTCGGCGTCGGCAGCAGCTTCCACTTCAGCGCCCGCTTCGGTAAGCAGCAGGGGGCCTGGTCGCCCCTGCGCCGGGTCACCGAACTGGGGGCGCAGCGCATCCTGGTGGTGGATGACAACGCCTCTTCGCGGGAGATCATCGGCAGCATGCTCGCCAGCATGGGCCTGCGGGTGGATCAGGCCGCCACCGGCGCCACTGCCCTGGCCCTGCTGGAGCAAGCCAAGGCGGACGATCCCTACAAGGTCATCATCATGGACTGGAAGATGCCGGGGCTTGACGGCATCGCCACGGTGCGTGCCATCCAGGCCAATCAGCAGCTGGAATCGGTGCCGACGGTGATCATGGTCACCGCCTTCGGTCGCGAAGAGGTGCGCGAGGCTGCCGAGGGAGTCGCCATCAGCAGCTTCATCACCAAGCCGGTCACCCCCTCCAGTCTGCTGGATGCGATCATGGTCGCAGTGGGCAAGGAAGTGGTGCGGGAGAACCGCAGCCTGCGCCAGCAGGATGCGATTCTTGAAGCGATCAACCGCATTCGCGGCGCCAAGCTGCTGCTGGTGGAAGACAACGAAATCAACCAGGAACTGGCGCTGGAACTGCTCACCAGCAACGGCCTCTTTGTCGAGGTGGTCAACGACGGCCAGGCCGCGCTCGATCTGCTCGATGTGCAGACCTTCGACGGCGTGCTCATGGATTGCCAGATGCCGGTGATGGACGGTTATACTGCAACCATGAAACTGCGCGAGCAGGAACGCTTCGCCGATCTGCCGATACTCGCGATGACCGCCAATGCCATGGAAGGGGACCGGGAAAAGGCCCTGGCGGCAGGGATGAACGACCATATCGCCAAACCCATCAACGTCAAGGAGATGTTTAATACCATGGCCAAGTGGATCAAGCCCACCACTGGTCCGGCGCAGCCAGCGCCTCTGGATGAAGGCCTGTTCGACCACCAGCGGGTGCCCGAGCTGGACTGCATCAACACCGACGAAGGGCTGGCGCGGGTGCAGCACAATGTGGCCCTCTACCTGCGCCTGCTGCACAAGACCGTGGCCCATCAGGCCAGCTTCATCAGCGAGTTCGATACCGCCCTAGCGCAGCCGGACTGGCCCCTGGCCGAACGCCTGGCCCACAGCCTCAAGGGCGAGGCGGGCAATCTCGGTGCGGTGGCCCTGCACCGCCTCAGCCAGCAACTGGAGCAGGAGGCGCGCCAGCAGGCAGTAACGCCCGAGACCTACCAGCAGGTGCGCGATGAGTTGGGCCGGGTGGCCCTGGCGGTGGCGGAGCTGGACAAGACCCTGCCGCTAACTGCAGGCGACGGTTCCAGTTCCGGTCCCAGTTCCGATCTGGCCGAGGCGGAAAAAGCCCAGCTGCGGCAACTGCTGCAGGAGCTTAGCGAGCGGATCGGCCGCTACCACACCTCCGCCCTGGAGCTGGCGGAGCAGAACGAGGAGCTGTTTCAGCGCGCCGGCCTCAGCAATGCTCTAGCCGAGCTGCAGCGTGCCCTGGAGGCCTACGATTTTGATGCGGCGGCAGAGATAGTTAAAAAGTTTGAAGTCTGAAGT
>JADGBD010000017.1:0-2589 GCA_015231665.1 Gammaproteobacteria bacterium | reverse complement strand
GGGAAAACCCATGAACGATAAAGCAACGGTTCTGATCGTCGACGACATCGCCACCAACATCGATGTGCTGGTGGGTGCCCTCAAGGACGACTACGAGGTGATGGCGGCGATCAACGGCCAGATGGCCCTGAACATTGTCCGCAACTCGCCGCCGGACATTATTCTGCTGGACATCATGATGCCCGGAATCGACGGCTACGAGGTCTGCCGCCGGCTCAAGGAGGACCTCAGCACCCGGCATATCCCGGTGATCTTCGTCACCGCCAAGATCACCCTCGACGAGGAGCTGCAGGGCTTCAAGGTCGGCGCGGTGGACTACATCACCAAGCCGGTCAGCGCGCCGTTGGTACAGGCGCGGGTACGCACCCACCTGGCCCTGCACGACCAGAACCGCGAGCTCGACCGCAAGGTGCGCCAGCGCACCGCCGAGCTGCAGGAAACCCGCCTGAAGATCATCCAGCGCCTGGGTCGGGCGGCGGAATACAAGGACAACGAAACCGGCCTGCACGTCATCCGCATGAGCCATTACAGCCATATCCTCGCCAAGGCGGCGGGGCTGGGCGAGGCCGAGGCGGAGATGCTGCTCAACGCCGCGCCGATGCACGACATCGGCAAGATCGGCATCCCCGATGAGATTCTGAAGAAACCGGGCAAGCTGGAGCCGGAGGAATTCGCCATCATGCAACGCCACTGCGAGATCGGCGGCGAGATCCTCGGCGAGGACAGCTCCGAGCTGTTGCAGCTGGCGCGGGTGGTGGCCCTGACCCATCACGAGAAATGGGACGGCAGCGGCTATCCTCAGGGCCTGGCCGGCAATGACATCCCCCTGGTCGGGCGCATAGTGGCGATTGCCGATGTGTTCGACGCCCTCATGTCCAAGCGACCCTACAAACGCGCCTGGACCCTGGAAGAGACCATCAAGCTGCTGCAGGACAGCGCCGGCAGTCATTTCGATCCCCAGCTGGTGCCCCTGTTCATCGGCCAGATCGAAGAGGTGAAGGCGGTCATGGCCCGCTTCGCCGATGCCGAACCCGTCCCGGCAGCCGGCTGAAGCCATTGCAATGACCCGCCAACAACGCCGCCTGCTGCTGATGTTCCTGCCCCTGGCACTGGTCGTCTGTCTCATCAGCTACCTGTTCTACAGCAAGGACGTCGGCCGTATCCGCAACGAGCATCTGCAGAACGGTCAGACCATCCTCGATGCCGGGGTCAAGACCTTCAACCGCAGCCTGGAGTGGCGCAGCAACGACCTCACTTACCTGGCCCACACCCTGCTGCTGCAGGGCATGGCCCAGCAGGAGGAGCCCAACGAGGATTACGTCCGCCTCAGCTGGCGGGTGTTCATGCGCACCCGCAAGGTCTATGAATCGATTCGCTGGATCGACGAACAGGGCCGCGAGCGGGTGGTTGCCCCCCCGAGCGCCGCCCAGGACCCGAGCCAGCCTGCAGATTTCAGCAGCAGCGCGATCTTTCGCGATGCCTGGCAGAAGGACATGGGCCAGTTCCTCATCGGCCCCTTCGAATTGCCCGCGGCTGCAGATAGCAGCAAACCGAACGCGCCGGTGATGCGCATGACCACCGCCATGATCCAGCCCGATGGGCGGCGCCGCGGGGTGGTGAGCCTGGAGTATCAGGGTGCTGACTTGCTCGAACGCCTGGCTCAGGTCGGCACTGAGCGCACCTGGCTGGTGAATGCCGCCGGTTACTGGATTCTCGGTCCGGATGCGGCCTCGGCCCTCGGCCATCTGCGCCAGCAGCCGGACAACAGCATGGCGGCGCGCTACGCCGCTTCCTGGGCGCGGATGCGCGCGCTGGCGGCGGGGGATTTCGAGGATGAGCAGGGCATCTGGTTCCACCAGACCCTGCTGGATGAGCGGGCGCTCAAGGCCGGCAGCTTCCACCTCAGCGCCGCCAGTCAGGCCAGCGAGTATCCGCTGAAGCTGATCTATCACGTCCCCCGCGACCATTACCAACCGGCCATCGACGGTCTGGGCCTGCGTTATTTCATGCTCACCCTCATCGCCCTGCTGATCCTCCACTCCCTCCTGCGCCGGGTGCTCAATGCCCAGTACCTGGCGGAGCAGGCGCTGCAGGCCAAGGCCGAATCGGAGCGGATGCTCAAGCAGGTGCTCGACACCATCCCGGTGCGGGTGTTCTGGAAGGATCTCAACCTCAAATACCTCGGCTGCAACAAGGCCTTCGCCCGGGATGCGGGCCGACAGGAGCCGGAGCAGCTGCTGGGGCGTGATGACTTTGACATGAGCTGGCGCGATCAGGCGCACAACTACCAGCAGGACGACCGCGCGGTGATCGAGCAGAACAGTCCCCGCCTGGCCTATGAGGAACGCCAGACCACCCCCCAGGGCGAAGAAATCTGGCTGCAGACCAGCAAGATACCCCTCCACGATGCCGAGGATAGAGTCATCGGCATCCTCGGTTCCTATGACATCATCACCGAGCGCAAGCAGGCCCAGACCGTGTTGGAGGAGGCCCTGCTGGCGGCGGACCGGGCCAATCAGGCCAAGTCCGAGTTCCTCGCCAACATGAGCCATGAGATTCGCACGCCGATGAACGGCATCATCGGCATGA
>JADGBD010000283.1 GCA_015231665.1 Gammaproteobacteria bacterium | reverse complement strand
GCCGTTCTTCCCACCGGCGCAGTAGGAGCATCCTAAATCCGACAGGCTCCTAGGGTGAGTGGATAAAACAGCTTCAAATTTCGCACACAGGACGCGCATCAACCAAGGCGGATTAGGCTTCATTTTTACTTAGGCAACAGGAGATTCAACCATGGCAACTGAAAACTACGGCATAGCGCTGGGCATGATCGAAACACGGGGCTTGGTGCCCGCCATCGAAGCGGCGGACGCCATGACCAAGGCAGCAGAAGTGCGACTGATCGGTCGCGAATACGTCGGCGGCGGCTACGTCACCGTCCTGGTGCGCGGTGAAACCGGCGCCGTCAACGCCGCCGTGCGCGCCGGTGCTGACGCTTGCGAACGGGTCGGCGACGGCCTGGTAGCGGCGCACATCATCGCCCGTCCGCACAAAGAAGTAGAGCCGATCCTCGGCAAGCAGTGAGCTTAGGCTCCCCAACCCCTCTCCCCGAGGGGGCGAGGGGCGAGCGCAGACCAATTTTTTTCTCATCCAACGGAGAACAGCAATGGCAAATGAAAACTACGGTATCGCCCTGGGCATGATCGAAACCCGCGGTCTGGTTCCCGCCATCGAAGCGGCAGACGCCATGACCAAGGCAGCAGAAGTGCGACTGATCGGTCGCGAATTCGTCGGCGGCGGCTACGTCACCGTCCTGGTGCGCGGTGAAACCGGCGCCGTCAACGCCGCCGTGCGCGCCGGTGCTGACGCTTGCGAACGGGTCGGCGACGGCCTGGTAGCGGCGCACATCATCGCCCGTCCGCACAAAGAAGTGGAACCCGTGCTGCCCACCGGCGGCGCCAGCAGCGCAGCGGCCTGATCGGGCCTCTAAGTTGGCTTGAACCAAGGCAGTCAAAAGCAGGGCAGAGGCTATGTTCACGGCACGCACTGATCAGGGGGTTCTGGGTTATCTCGGCCGGGCCTTGAGCCTGGAGCTCTCTGCGGTGCAGCTCTACAGCAGCCATGCCCGGCTGGCGGCGCTCTGGGGGCTGGCGGAGCCGGCCAAGCGGCTGAAGCAGGAGGCGCAGGAAGAACTGGAACACGCCGATCGCATTATCGAGCGCATGCTGGCCCTGGGGTTTGCCCCCAACGCCTCCCAGCTCTTGCCGGTGCGGGTGGGCCAAAGCCTGACCGACCTGCTCTGGCTGGAACATGCCTTCGAGGCGGAGATTATCCAGCTCTACGATCAGGCCAGGCGCCACAGCGCCAGGGTCGGGGCGCATGATGACCGTCTGTTTTTTGAGGGATTGTGGCAAGAAGAGCTAGCCCATCAGCAATCTTTGCTAGAGTGGTTGGAACAACTGCAAGGGGGCCAGCTGGCAACCCAAGAGTCCAATTCACTCAATCGGCCACATTGGAGATAGCCCATGAATCCCATCCCACCAGGCTGGCAAGAGCGCCAGCGGCCCGGGCGGCTGGAACGGCGTTACCTGTTCGAGGACTACCAGCAACTGCGCGATTTTCTTGACCGCGCAGCCGCCCTCTCCGAGCAGCACAGCCTCTATCCAGACATGGGCTTTGGCCGGGATTACGTCAACATCACCATCCATGCCGACGCAGAAGACGGTCAGCTTGGCGACCTGCACCGGCAATTCGCCCAGTGGCTGGATGATCTGGGTGGCTACAAGACGACCCCTTAGGGTGTAGAGACCCGGTCCAGGATCGGCCGGCTCGCACTACAGCAACAGAGGAGCAGGGGATGACCCAAGCAGACAACGAGGCCAAGCTGGTGCGCTCGGCCCAAACCAAACGCAGCACGGTGGCACGCAAGAAAACCCCGGAGGCCGAAGCAGCAGCGCCGGCCGTAGCCGAGGCCAGCACCCCGGCGGCCCAGCCCCAAGCCGCTGCCCCAATTGAGGCACCGGCGCAGTCGCCAAGCCTGGTTAGCCGTCGCCGCGTCTGGCCAGACTGATGCCCTTCAGCGAAGCCAACTACACGCCGGCAGCGGCGATCCCCGAATTTCTCATCCGCCACACCACCCTGCGGCAGTTGCAGATCTTCGAGGCCATAGTTCGGCTGGGCAGTTTTACCCGGGCGGCTGAGGAATTGTTTCTCACCCAGCCCACCGTCTCCATGCAGATCAAAAAGCTCTCGGACTCCCTCGGCCTGCCCCTGTTCGAGCAGATCGGCCGCAACGTCCGCCCCACCGAGGCCGGCGACGAGCTCTACCATGCGGTGCGGGGCATTTTCCAAACCCTCTCCCATCTGGAAATGAAGCTTTCCGACATCAAGGGCGTGCGCCGGGGTCGTCTGCGTCTGGGGGTCATCACCACCGCCAAATACTTCGCCCCCGAGGTGCTCGGCGAATTCTGCCAGCGCTATCCGGGCATAGAGGTGGCGCTCAAGGTCTCCAACCGGGAGCGCATCATCGAGCGCATCACCTCCAACGAGGACGACCTCTACATCATAGGTCAGGCGCCCATCGACCAGTCCGACATCATCACCTACCCCTTCGCCCCCAATCCCCTGGTGGTGATGGCCCGGCATGATCACCCCCTGGCCAAGGAAACCAACATCCCCCTGGCGCGCCTCGCAGAAGAGCCCTTCATCCTCCGCGAACCCGGCTCCGGCATCCGCGACACCGTCCTCCACCTGTTTGAAAACAAAGGCCTGCGTCCCAAGGTGCGGATGGAACTGGGTAGCAACGAAGCGATCAAGCACGCCATCGTCGGCGGCCTCGGCATCTCCGTGCTCTCCCTCCACACCCTCGCCCTCGAAGGCCCCGATGGCCCCGTCGCCCTGCTCGACGTACAAGACTTCCCCATCCTGCGCCAGTGGTACATGGTCCACCCCAAAGGCAAGGCCCTCTCCCTGGTCGCCCAGGCCTTCCTCGACTTCTCCCTGGAAATCGAACCCCAGCTCCGCCAGCGCATGCAAAAACAATGGCCCGACCTGGCCGCCCAGCTCGCCTACTGATTGACCGGCCAGCAGGAGCGCGGGCGGCATAACCCACACGGAGCGTGCGCCAAACCCGGGCCCAAGGCAGATACACTGACCCGATTACCCACAAACCTCAGCCAATCCTGTAGGTCGGGCTTCAGCCCGACTGTCGCCCGTCTGGGCGACTAAGGCGCTGCGGCTTGGCTGCAGCAGCTGTTGCATGTGGCCTCGCCCTGCCAACGGCTGTCGGGCTGAAGCCCGACCTACACTGCGCCGCGAATCTATCCGCATCATACGATGGCTGAGCTTTGTGGGTAATCAGCTAACTCTTCCTGATTACCCATAAACCTCAGCCAATCCTGTAGAAACTATGAAGGCCATCCAAGGTCAAGCTCTTCGTTTAACCAACAAACCG
>JADGBD010000282.1 GCA_015231665.1 Gammaproteobacteria bacterium | reverse complement strand
AAAAGGCGATTTCCCGCTGTTTCCGATTGTCGGAAGGAAGATTATCGGCAGATGGGTTGTCGGAAGGGGGCTGGCTCATGGCCTTTAGCCTAACCCAAATGGGGGGCGGAGGACAGGGGTGCGAGGGCAAGCAATTTGGCCTCAGATTGCCGCTTGGCCAAGAGAAACCCTTTCGTGTCCCGCCAGGTCGCGCCGGCTTTGCACCTGGGTCAGCCCAGCGGCGCTGAGCAGTTGGCGCACCGCAGCCCCCTGGGCAAATCCGTGTTCCAGCAGCAACCAGCCCCCCCGGGCGCAGATGGACCGGAGCACAGGCGCAGATCTGACGCAGCTCATCCAGCCCATCCACCCCGGCAACCAGGGCCTGCAGGGGCTCGGCGGGCAGATCGCCCTGCTGCAGATGGGGAGCGCCCTCGGCGATGTAGGGCGGATTGGAGAGAATCAGGTCAAACCGCTCCTCCGCCAGCAGGGCCTGACACCAGCTGCCCAGCCGGGTCTGGATGTGCTCCAACTGCAGTCGTTGGAAATTGCCCTCTGCGATGCTGAGCGCCGCGGCGCTGCGCTCGATGGCCAGAACCCCGCAGCCGGGCCGCTCGCTGGCAATGGCGGCGGCAATGGCGCCGCTGCCGGTGCCCAGATCGGCAATCTGCCAGGCTTGTGCGGCTGTCTCGGGAATCAGGTCCAGCGCCAACTCCACCAGCAGCTCGGTCTCCGCCCGGGGAATCAACACCCCCGGTGCCACCTGCAGTCTCAGGCTCCAGAACTCCCGCTCGCCGGTGATGTAGGCCGAGGGCTCACCGCAGCGGCGGCGCTCCACCAGCTCGGCAAAGGCCTGCTGCTGCTCCGGCGTCAGCGCGCGTTCCGGCCAGGCGAGCAGATGGCTGCGCGGTTTGTCGAGCAGATGGGCGAGCAGAATCTCGGCCTCCAGCGCCGGGTTGTCCAGACCGTTGAGCTGATCACGGGCCCAGGCTAGAGCGCTCTTATAGTTGCTGCAGTTCACTCGAATTCAGCGCGATTGATGCCCGGATGGTGGAACCCGGTAGGGGTTTTTGCATGATGACATGGCTGCCTTTTCTTCTGACTTCAACAAAGCCATGGCGCTGAAGAAGCTGGCACAGCTCTTTGCCTGAGAAGGCTCTGAGCTTAGCCAACCGCAACCTCCACTTGGGTGATGTAAACCTCATTGTGAAGCCGGGTAAGCACTTCTTCTGCTGAGGCCATTTCAAAAAACAGCTCCAATGCCTCTATCAGGTTGGCCCGTGCCTCTCCCACCGTCTGGCCCTGGCTGGCGATATCTACCTCAGGGCAAAGGGCCACGTAGCCATCGGTTTCCCTTTCAATGATTGCGGTCAACTGCTTGATCACTTGGCTTTATCTCCTAGCATCGGGGTGTTTTTGGATTTGCTCAGTTCTTTGCCTGAGGCCCCTCCCGCAGCATCGCCAGCAGCATCAGGGCTACGCCGAGGCTGATGGCGCTGTCTGCCAGGTTGAAGGCGGGCCAGTGCCAGCTTTGGTAGTAAAAATCGAGAAAGTCCACCACCTTGGCGTAGAGGACCCGGTCGATCAGGTTGCCCCAGGCGCCGCCGAGGATCAGGCTGAGGGCGGCGGCGGTGAGGCGCTCGTCCGGTTTGAGTTGACCGAGCCAGCGATACAGCACCACGGAGATGATCAGTGCCAGGCTGATGAAGAACCAGCGCTGCCAGCCGCCGGCATCGGCGAGGAAGCTGAAGGCGGCGCCCTCGTTGTAGACCAGCACCAGATTGAAGAAGCCGGTGACCGGCAGCACCTCGTAGTCCTCGAACACTGCCAGCACCCAGAGCTTGCTGGCCTGATCCAGCAGGATCACGGCCAGAGCAAGCCAGAGCCAGGGGCCGCGGCGCATCAGGCGAACCGCCGTTGCTCGCCCTCGCCGACCACGTTGTCGACGCAGCGACCACAGAGCTCGGGGTGCTCGGCATGACTGCCGACATCGGCGCGGTGGTGCCAGCAGCGCACGCACTTGGCGTGGGCGGAGGCGGCCAGGCCAAGCTTGACGCCAGCCAGATCGGTGGCGATGGCATTGGCCGGGGCATCCGCCAGCGGGTGCAGGCGGGCGGCGGAGCTGATCAGGACAAAGCGTAGCTCGTCGCCCAGCTGGCCCAGCAGCGCCAGGGTCTCGGCATCGGCATAGATATCCACCTCGGCATCCAGGGTGCTGCCAATGGTGCCGGCCTTGCGCAGCACCTCCAGCTGCTTGCCGATGGCGGTGCGTGCCTCCAATACCCGGTCCCAGAAGGCGCGATTCATGGCGCTGTCCTCTTCCAGGGGGCTGAGGTCGTCGAACCAGGTTTCGAGGAACACCGAGTCGCCGCGCTCACCGGGGAGAAAGTGCCACATCTCATCGGCAGTGAAGCTGAGAATGGGTGCGAGCCAGCGCACGAAGGCTTCGGCGATGCGGTAGCTGGCGCTCTGCGCCGAACGCCGCGCCAGGCTGTGCTTCTGGCAGGTGTATTGGCGATCCTTGGTCACGTCCAGGTAGAAACCACCCAGGTCGGTGACGCAGAAGTTGTGCACCTTCTGGTAGATCAGGTGGAACTGGTAGTCGCGGTAGGCGGCGATGATCTCCTCCTGCAACTGCAGGGCGCGATCCACCGCCCAGCGATCCAGCGCCAGCATCTGCTCGGGCTCAACCAAATCGGTGGCCGGGTCGAAGTCGTGCAGGTTGGAGAGCAGGTAACGGCCGGTATTGCGGATGCGCCGGTAGGCATCGGCCATGCGCTTGAGGATCTCGTCGGAGACGCTCATCTCGTTGCGGTAGTCGGTGGCGGCGACCCAGAGGCGGATGATGTCGGCACCGAGGGTCTTCATCACCTGCTGCGGGCTGACCACGTTGCCCATGGATTTGGACATCTTGCGCCCATCGGCATCCACGGTGAAGCCGTGGGTCAGCACTTGCTTGTAGGGCGCGCGGCCGTACATGGCCACCGAGCTGAGCAGGGATGACTGGAACCAGCCGCGATGCTGGTCGGAGCCTTCCAGGTAAAGATCGGCCGGGGATTGTAGCTCGGCGCGCTGGTCCAGCACGCAACTGTGGGTGACACCGGAGTCGAACCAGACATCCAGGGTGTCGGCTACCTTCTCGTAGTGCTCGGCATCCTCGCGCAGCAGCTCGGCCGGGTCGAGGTCGAACCAGGCCTGGATGCCGGCCTGCTCGACGCGCTGGGCGACTTCCTCGATCAGCCGGGCCGTCTCCGGGTGCAGCTCCTGGGTCTGGCGGTGCACAAACAGGGCAATGGGCACGCCCCAGGTGCGCTGGCGCGAGATGCACCAGTCCGGCCGGTTCTG
>JADGBD010000281.1 GCA_015231665.1 Gammaproteobacteria bacterium | reverse complement strand
CGAAGAACTACCTCAACCAGCAGGAAGCTGTGATCCAGCAGGTGCTCACCGGTCGTTATGCCGACGGCCTCGGCGGGGTCCAGGCTGTACCCAATCGGATCGATTTCGACCCCTTCCCCTGGCACTCCATGGGGGTCTGGATTCTCACCCAGATGAAGCGCTGGGGTTACATCTCCGGCGACATCGACTACCAGAAGATCGCCGAGCAGGTCTATCTGGCCGCGGATGCCGCCAAGACCATGAAAGATCTGGGCTACGAGCCGCCGACCAAGACCTACCAGAACTACGTCATCATGGGCAAAGAGTTCGATTACACCCAGCCTGAGGCCTACATCAACAGTTTTGCCATAAGGAAAAGCTGATGCTGCAGTCACTGAGTCTGCGTGCAGCCTTGGTGTCTCTGGTGCTGTTGAGCGCCCTCCTGCTAACCTGGGAGGGGCTCAACATTGCGCCCAAGAGCAGCCAGCCGCTGAACGAATACGAGCTGCTGATGGGCGGCGCCGCCGAGGAAGCGCGGGTGCCGCCGCCCTCGGCGATCTTCAAACACGCCTACGCCGAGCTGAGTAATCCCTTCTACGATGCCGGCCCCAACGACAAGGGCATAGGCTTTCAGCTGGCCTATTCCATCTACCGGGTGCTCAGCGGTTACCTGCTGGCGGCGCTGGTGGCCATTCCCGTGGGGTTTCTCGTCGGCATGTCGCCGCTGATGCACAAAGCGCTCAACCCCTACATTCAGGTATTGCGGCCGATCTCGCCCCTGGCCTGGATGCCGCTGGCCCTGTTCATCATCAAGGACTCCGAGACCTCGGCGATTTTCGTTATTTTCATCTGCTCGATCTGGCCGATGCTGACCAACACCGCCTTCGGCGTGGCCAATGTGCGCAAGGATTGGATCAATGTCGCCCGCACCCATGAGCTCAGCCAGCTGAAGACCGCCCTACTGGTGATATTGCCGGCGGCGGCACCGACCATTCTCACCGGCATGCGTATCTCCATCGGCATCGCCTGGCTGGTGATAGTCGCCGCGGAAATGCTCGTCGGCGGCACCGGCATCGGCTACTACGTCTGGAACGAATGGAACAATCTGGATCTGGCCAGCGTGATCTTCTCCATTCTCATGATCGGCCTGGTCGGCATGCTCCTGGATATGGCCCTGGCCAGCCTCACCCGTTTGATCGCCTATCAGGAGTAGCCCATGAGCGCGCATTTTGTCGAAGTCCAGGGACTGGCCAAGCGCTATCCCGCCAAGGGCGGCGCCGAGCTGACGGTGTTCGATCAGGCCAATTTCAGCATCGAAAATGGCGAGTTCGTCTGCATCATCGGCCATTCCGGCTGCGGCAAGTCGAGCATCCTCAACATTCTCGCTGGCCTCGACAGCGCCAGCTCCGGCGCGGTGGTGGTGAACGGTGGTGTGATCATGAACGGCAAGGAGATATCCGGTCCCAGCCTGGAACGTGGCGTCATCTTTCAGAACTACAGCCTGCTGCCCTGGCGCACCGCCCTGGGCAACATCGTCTTCGCCGTCAAGGCGCGCTGGCCCCAGTGGAGCAAGGCCCAGGTGCTCGAGCACAGCATGAAGTACCTGGAGCTGGTCGGCCTCAAGGGCGCCGAACAGCGCAAGCCCGCCCAGCTATCCGGCGGCATGCGCCAGCGTGTCAGCATCGCCCGCGCCTTCGCCACCCAGCCGCAACTGCTGCTGATGGATGAACCCTTCGGCGCCCTGGATGCCCTGACCCGCGGCATGATTCAGGAAGAACTGGTGAAAATCTGGGAGGACACCCATCAGACGGTGTTCATGATCACCCACGATGTGGATGAGGCCATACTGCTGTCAGATCGCATCCTGCTGATGACCAACGGCCCCCAGGCCCGCATCGCCGAGTCGGTGGCGATCAACATCCCCCGCCCACGCAAGCGCACCGAAATCATCCACCATCCGCACTACTACAAAATCCGCAACCACCTGGTGGATTTCCTCGTCAACCGCTCCAAGGAACTCTCCGGCAGCTCCGCAGGCATCTCATCCCAGGCCGTCACAGATGCCAGGCCCAAACTGGTGGACCCAGCGATGGCGTAACCAAAGCAGTCGTCTGCGATCTCTGCGTCCCAAAGCTAGCAACTGGCCGCTGCAAGGCTCACAACAACCCATAGGCCCCCGGGAACAGCATGATCGAGGCCAGTACTGTGATCTGCAGCAGAATGAAGGGCACCACGCCCCGGTAGATGTCCATGGTCTTCACCGATGCCGGTGCCACGCCCTTGAGGTAGAACAGGGAGAAGCCGAAGGGCGGGGTGAGGAAGCTGGTTTGCAGGTTCATGGCGATGAGGATGGCGAACCAGAGCGGCGCGACCCCCAGGGCGTCGGCCACCGGGGCGAGGATGGGAACGATGATGAAGGCAATCTCGACGAAATCGATGAAAAAGCCCAGCACCAGAATCGCCAGCATGGACAGGATGATAAAGCCGGTAGCACCGCCGGGCAGGCTGGTGAGCACCTCCTCGACAATCTCCTCGCCGCCGGTATAGCTGAAGGCCATGGAGAAAGCAGTAGCGCCGAGCAGGATGGCGAATACCATGGCGGTGACCTTGACCGTGTCCAGCGCTGCCTCCATCAGCATCCGCCAGCTGAACTGGCGATAGATCAGCGCCAGGATCAGCGCGCCTACCCCGCCCAGGGCGGAGGACTCGGTTGGGGTGGCCACCCCGGCGAAGATCGAGCCCAGCACCAGAAACACCAGCGCCAGCGGCGGCACTATGGCAATCAGGGCCTTAGCAATGAACTGACGTTGGTTGAGACTCTCATCCCGCGGCAGGGCCGGGGCCGACTCCGGCTTGAGGAAGGTAACCACGAGGATATACACCAGATAGGCGCCGATCAGCACCGAACCGGGCAAAATCGCCGCCTTGAACAGATCGCCCACCGGAATCCCGAGGACATCGCCGAGGATAATCAGGATGATCGACGGCGGGATGATCTGCCCCAGGGTACCGGCGGCGCAGATGGTGCCGGTGGCCAGGCGCTTGTCGTAGTTGTACTTGAGCATCACCGGCAGGGAGATCAGCCCCATCGCCACCACCGAGGCCCCGACCACGCCGGTGGAGGCCGCCAGCAGGGCGCCCACCAGCACGGTGGAGATGGCCAGGCCGCCGCGCACCCGGCCGAACAGCTGACCCATGGCTTCGAGCAACTGCTCCGCCAGCTGGGTGCGCTGCAACACTATGCCCATGAAGATGAACAGGGGCACCGCCATCAGGGTGGTGTTTTCCATGATGCTCTGGATGCGGAAGGGCATGAAGGCGAAGATCTCCGCGCCCTCGGCAA
>JADGBD010000280.1 GCA_015231665.1 Gammaproteobacteria bacterium | reverse complement strand
AAGTCTCCGACCGGGCCGACTTCAGTAATCTGATTACCGATGTGCAGGAACTGCCCGCCCAGCTGGGCAAGCTCAGTATCAAGCTGCCGGTGGGTGACTACTACTGGCGCGCCGCCAGCTGGAACCAGGCCGAGGGTTACGGCCCCTATAGTGATGTCCAGAGCTTCCGGGTCGAAGCCACGTCAGCATCGGAACCGGAACCTCAGCAGGATCCGGAGCCTGCCGCAGAGTCCGCTACGGGGCAGGCCGGCTGACCGACATGGTTAGTCACCTCAGGGACGCACGGGCCGCACGGGCCGCACGCAGCAAGGCACCGACATGACCGAATCCCTGCAAAACCGTCACGCTTGGCTCCAGCGCCTTTGGGTGCCCTTCGGCGCCATCCTCCTGACCCTGCTGCTGGCCCAGACAGACCTGCACCAGAGCCTAGATCGCTGGTTGCGCGACCACCAGCAGGCCCTGACGGCCAGGACCCATTACTTCCAAGACAGCCTGGTCCTCGACATCAACGACGCCTCCCTGAAACGGCTAGAGCCCCACTTTGGCACCTGGCCCTACAGTCGTGACCTCTACGCTCAGCTGGTGGACTACCTGGCCGCCCAGGGCGCCCGGGGCGTGGTCTTTGATATCCTGTTTGCCGAGACCCGGCCCCAGGATGACCAGTTTCGTCAAGCCATCCAGCGCCACCCCATCGTCACCCTGGTGGCCGGGGAACCGGCCAAGAGCCTCCCTCTTAGCATGGAGGAAAGAGTCAGGCTGCAACAGCTGCAATGGTCTGCACCCACCGCCAATGCAAACTCGACTGAACTCCCGGGCAAGCCCCTGCAGGGCATCGTCCTGCCCCGGTCCGAGATCACTGGCACCGACAACGCCCAGCTGCGCCTCGGCATCATCTCCGCCACTTCCGATGCCGACGGCGTGCTGCGCAGGCTGCCGCTACTCTACCGCATCGACAGCATCCTGCTGCCGGCCCTGCCGCTGCGCACCCTGGTCGACGTGCTCAAGCCGGAACTCAATTATCTGCCCCACCAGCTGCAGGTGGCCGGCTACCGCTTTCCGGTCGATGCCAAGGGCCAGCTCAAGCTCTATTACCCAAAGAACGCCAACGCGATCCTGACCCTGCCGTTTTACGAGGTGGTCGAGGCCGCCACCGGCATCACCCCTGTGGCCGATGCCGGCGACTTTTTACGCGGCAAGACTGTCTTCATCGGCAGCACCGCCTACCTCTCCGACCAAGTCAATACCCCGCGTGGCCCCATGGCCGGCACCTACCTGCTCGCCACCGCCCACGAGACCCTGTCCCAGGGGCTATTCATCCTGCCCGATCACTGGACCTGGAACACCCTGCTGCTCGCTCTGGCCCTGGTGCCGGTGCTGGTCTACAGCCTGCGCCCGCGCGCCGGCTTCGGCCCGGCCGGCCTGTTGCTGCTGGGCACGGCTGGAATGCTCTATCTCATCAACCTCGCCCTGCTGCGCAGTCAGGGCCAGGGAAGTGACCTGTTGGTTCCGCTGGAGTTGCTGCTGTTCGGCGGCCTGATGATCGCAGCCCACTACCAGTGGGTGGTCAAACGCCACAACCGCCAACTGGCCCAGCAGAACCTCGAACTAGACCGGGTCGCCAACACCGATGCCCTGACCGGGCTCAACAACCGCCGCGCCTTTCTCGCCCAGTACCAACAGGAGATGGAACGGGTGCGCCGCCACGGCGCCGAACTGCCGACCCTTGCAATCATGGACCTCGACAAGTTCAAGAGCGTCAACGATACCTACGGCCATGATATCGGCGACATCGTGCTGAAGCTCTTTGCCGAGGTGCTGCAGACCGCAGTGCGCAGCATCGACAGCCCCGGCCGCTGGGGCGGCGAGGAGTTCGTGGTGCTGTTGCCCCGCACCGGCATCGATGATGCCCTGATCGTGCTGGAGCGGGTGCGCATGGGCATCAGCCAGCACAAGATACCGGCACCGGCCGATCAGCTGACCGTGACCGTCAGCATCGGCGTCACCCCGGTGGCCCATGCCCAGGAGAGTGCCGACGAGGCGATCAAACGCGCCGACGCGGGGCTCTACCAAGCCAAGGAGAGCGGACGCAACCAGATCGTGGCAGTGCCGCTGGTTGCAGACGAAACCCATTCCCTGGCTCACCCCACCACTTAACCCGGAGTCCCTATCCCATGCAAAGTAGCTTTGCCGATACCATCCTCAATATCACCCGCACCGGCGGCCTGGTCCGCATGGACCTGGGCACCCTCAAGCCCGTGGTCGACCAGGAGGGTAAGCAAACCCTGCAGGCCATCGTCACCCAACAACTGGTGATGCCCCTGGACGGCTTTGTCAGAGCCTTCGAGGTACAGGAGGGGCTGGTCAATCGGCTGATCGAGGAGGGCATCCTCCAGCGCAACGCCCAAGGGGAAACGACCGCTCCGAGCAACGAACCCACACCAAGCCACTGAGGACCCAGAATGGACAAAATGCCCTTGATCGCCGCTCTGCTTGCCAGCACCAGCCTGCAGGCCGAGGAGCCCAACAACCGTACCGTGACCGAGACCTACCAGGACTGGCAGGTAGTCTGTATCGAGCAAGACCAGCAAGCCCGCTGCGAGGCGCGCCAGCAATTGGTGAATCAAAACCGCCAGCCGGTGGCGCTGATCAGCGTCGGCAAGAATGACGACAGCACCATCCTGCAGTTCGCCCTGCCGCACCTGATGGACCTAACCCAGGTGGTCAAGATCAGCATCGATGACCAGAAGGCGCAGAGTTACCCCTATCGCTTCTGCAACCAGGCCGCCTGCTTCGTGCAGGTCGACGGCAAGGACCCGCTGCTGGCGAGCTTCAAGAAGGGTACGGCCGGCAGCCTGGAGCTGACGCCGCTGGGCCAGCAACCGGTGCGCTTCGGGTTTTCGCTAAAGGGCTTCAGCGTGGCGCTGGAGCGGCTGATGAAAGAGTAATGCCAACACCGGCACTCGCTGAGGGCAGTTAATAGTGCGCGTTGCTGGCTTTCGCTGACCCCAAAGAGCAAACTGAATCTCTCTGCACTGGAGCAACCCAGGCAAAGTCGTTATTTGGAAAGAAGCGGGGTTCATTCACACCGATTCCCTCACCACGCTGCTTCGGTTATCCTCAGGTTGTTTGACCTCGAAGGGCTGCCCTGCAACACTGTTGAGTGCACCATTGCCAACAGCTTAGCATATTGAAAAATAATACATTTTCCTATGAAAGGCAGATTATTATTCGCGCCAAAATCAATGGCCATAAATTCTTATAATTGATCCATAGATTTTCCTTCGCGTTCTTTGCGATCCAGTTTTTGACCCGGCGTCACTGGTTTAGGGGCTCCAAAACGATCAGTGGGTCGCCG
>JADGBD010000279.1 GCA_015231665.1 Gammaproteobacteria bacterium | reverse complement strand
CAAGCGGGAATGACAAAGCCCTGTCCCTTCTTTCCCATCTTAGGAGGATGCGGTTTGTTGGGGCAGGCATTAACAACAGAGGCAAAGATGAAAAGATACAAGCCTGAACTGCTCGGCGACTATGGCCTTGCTGCGCGGATGAGAGAATCAGAGAGCGGCGAGTGGGTGAAGTACGCAGACGTAGAGAAGATGGAACGCGCCCTGAAAGTCATTTCTACCTGGGCCAGCTTCCCGGAAGAAGCCATGCTGGACTTTATACGAGCCAAAGCACTAGAGGCGCTGGGCAAATGAGGTTTTCTGCGTACTGGTGCCGGCGGGGGTTCAGCCGCCGCTTTTGCCCGCTGTTTCGGCGCTGGGGTCAGCGGTATCGTTTCAGAAAAGCCATGGCCGACTGATGGACTTGGTGACGATTCCCCGCTTCTCTGGGCTCTCCGGCTATACTGAGGACGCAGTGCGGAAGAAAATCTCCGCTGGCGTCTGGCTGGAGGGCCAGGTATGGTATCGCGCCCCGGATGGCCGCATCCTTGTCTCCCTGGCTGGCTATGAAAGATGGGCAATCTCAAACTACCGCCCGGGGTCCGGGTTGAAAGCGAATCGTCAATCACGATCGATTTCCGCTATCGCGGGGTCCGCTGCCGTGAGCGCATCCCGCTCAAGCCCACCACCGCTAATATAAAGGCCGCCGCCCGCCACCGGGAGGCGGTGCTGGACGCTATCGCCCGGGGCGTTTTCGATTATGCCGCTACGTTCCCACAATCGCTCAAGGCGGCGCTCTTTTCCCCTGCCCTTGCCTCTGTCCCGGTTCTGCTGTCTGCGTGGCTGGACGGCTGGCTGGAAGGCCAGGACGGGCTGGTGGCGTCCTCTACCCTCCGGGGGTATCGCACAATCGTCACCCACCAGTTGATCCCGGCCCTGGGCCATATCCCGGTGGCCGATCTGCGCCGGTCTCATGTGCGCGACTGGGCTGCCGGCCTGGGGGTGTCTAACAAGCGCCTGGCCAATATCCTGTCCCCCTTGCGCTTGGCGCTGGCCGCTGCGGTTGAAGATGAACTGATAGAAACCAATCCGCTGCTCGGGTGGTCCTACCGCCGCCGCGAAGCGCCGCGCTCCGGCTATGTTGTCGATCCGTTCTCTGCTGAGGAACAGGCCGCTATCCTGGCCGCCCTGCCTGATGCCGGCCGACCACTGGTGCAATTCGCGTTTTGGACTGGGCTTCGCACATCGGAACTCTGCGCCCTGGAATGGGGGGACGTGGATTGGCTGCGTGGGGTTGTGGTGGTAGTCCGGGCACTCACTCAGGCCGCCAAGGAGCCGGAGGTGACAAAGACCAAGGCCGGTACTCGGGAAGTGAAGCTGCTACCGCTTGCCCTGGCGGCGCTCAAAGCACAGAAGGCCTGGTCCCTGCTGCACCCTTCCGGTCGGGTTTTCCTGGCGCCCCATACTGCCCAGCCCTGGGAAGGCGATCAAGCGATCCGGCAGCGGCTTTGGCGGCCTGCGCTACTCCGCGCCGGGGTCCGCTATCGCAACCCGTACCAGACAAGGCACACCTACGCTTCGATGATGCTGTCAGCCGGCGAAAATCCGCTCTGGGTCTCTGCCCAGATGGGCCATGCGGACACGAAAATGGTGTTCCGCTCTTATGGCCGATTCATCCCCGAATCTGCCCCCGATGCCGGCGGTCTGGCACATGCCGTTTTCGGTGGCAAATATGCCGAAAATTGAGCGAATGGTCAGCTTTTGGTCAGCCTGCCCGCGCCAACCCGCGCCGGTGCTGTCCTGGACGGGGGTTCAATTCCCCCCAGCTCCACCAATCCCCGCCTTTTATTTCAACCACTTAGGCCGCCGCCATGGCCTTTTATTGGTCTGAATTGGTCCTGTTTGGCCTCTGTTTGGTCAGCTTTTGGTCAGCCTCAAACGTCAATGATCGTACCGGCCAAATCTGGCGCTGGGCCTTCGATGGCCCCGTCCCTGATGTAGACCACATCACCAATTGTTGCCGTGCCGCGCACCTTGATGTTCTCGCCGGTCGGTAGGGTGACGGTCACGCCATCGGTGCCGACTGCTGCCACGGTCCCGGTCTGGATCGGCTGGCCGGGTAGCAGGGCCAGCAGGCGCTTGTAGGGATTAGCCATGGGTTTCGATCCTCACTGACTGCCAGACTTGAGGGAAGGCGTGTTGGACGCTGACCGAGCGGACAAGCCCCCTGCGGGTGGTTCCCTGCTCGGTGTAGTCCAGCAGCTGGCCGGGGTGGATGATGCCGGTCTCGGGCAGGACTGGGAGCCTGATGCTGATATGCGCCTGCCGCCCGGTGTCGGCCAGGACTCTGATGCCGCGCTGCCGGGTCATCTGGGTATCTGTTGCAAGGCTGTCCACAATCGTCTGGGCTGGCCTGTCGGCGGCTGATCCTGTGAGCCTGATCTGATCCTTGCGCCCGCCTGCGCCGCCCACGATCCAGAGGGTGTTGTAGGCTGGCCGGTCTATCCATTCGATGCCCTCCGTCTCGCACACGGCTTCTGGAAGCGTTAGGTCCGGGGTTAGGCTGCCCCAGTCTCGCGGCATAGCCGGGTAATGGGGCAGCACAATCAGGGTCTGGCTGGTGTCGTGGGCCTGGACGTAGGCACCGCCTGCCTCGGCTATGCGGGTGACGGCATCCATGTGGGTGCCCTGATGGGACCACGCCCCGGCGGGCACGTTCCAGTCGGTTATGCGCCAGTCCAGCGCCCAGCCGATGGGCACGTTGTTCACCTGTAGGGCTTCGGCCATGAGTTGCTGGGCAGTGCGTAGCTCGGCATTGGCGAAGGATACGATTTCTGCGTATGGTTCGGCCAGCCATGCCGCCCGGCCCCTGCCGCTGATCGACAGCCACGCCTCACCGAATCGGCGCTCACGGCTGATGCGCTCCAATAACAGCCTGAGCGGGTTGCCGTTTATGGTGGCGATTACCTCAATGGGGTCGCCCGCTATCGGCTCGACAAGCGCCTGCTGGCTGGCTGGAATCTTGGCTGACCACGACCACGCCCAGGAATCCCGGTCTAGGCTGGCGGAAAACTCGCTGGCGGTGAGCGGGGCATTATCGGATGCCCTGACAAGGCTGAAGGTATTGGCCACGATATAGACCTCTAGGGTTGGGATGATGATGCCGCCAGGGCCGGGTTCATCACCGCACGGCGGCTGCTCGGGATAGCCGTAGCCGAGAACAACCCGGCATTCCAGCGGCCTTGGCGTGTAGTCACCGCACTGTTGCAGGATGATCTGGGCGATGATTGGCGGTGGTCCGTACCAGGGCCAGTAAATGCCCGGTGAAGCGTCCAGCATCTGCGCCCATTCAACACCCAGTCGGCTTGCGGTTTTCAGG
>JADGBD010000278.1 GCA_015231665.1 Gammaproteobacteria bacterium | reverse complement strand
TCGTTTGCGTCCTCTGCGTCCCATCGATTAGGAGAAGTTTCATGTTCTGGGGTGGCGTTGTCCGCTACATGAGCCTTAGGTGTTTCTGAATAGGCCTGGGTGGGCCTGAGTGCCTAACACGATTGATCAATCGCAGTTTAACGATTCCCCCTATTGAGCATGGCTGTTACAATCCCCCAACTTTTTGGGGGATTATTGATGGAAATCGAGCCAATCGAAGCTGCAGTCATCATGCTGAAGAAGAGCGGGGTGGCCGCTACAGTCTCCAAGACCGGTATCCTCGCCACACCCAAGGCCGCTCTGGCCATGGGATTGGGGAGTGGCCTGATCGGCGGCATGATCATTGCCACCATCGGTATGGTGCTCATCAGTTACGTCATCGACAAGGCAGCGGAGACCAACACCGAGGTGGTGATTCCGCCGCTTTGAGGGCCAGCCTTCAGCCTGATTCAGCCCCGCCGGTTTAATCCAGAGCGTCCCGCTCAGGTACTCACAAAAAAAGTGTGGCTTTCCCCCGGATTGCGTTATGATAATCGCTATCATAACAACCGTTGATTGGGGGAAATCAATGAACACCACAGAACTGACTCGGCTACAACCTGGCCAGAAGGGCCGCATCGTCAAGGTGGATGGCGAAGGGGATTTACGCGACCGTCTGGCCGCCCTGGGATTTCGCGCCGGGGCTACCGTTGGTGTCCTCTACAGCGCGCTGATGGGTGACCCCCGCACCTACTTTATCTGCGGCAGCCAGATCAGCCTGCGCAAGAACGAAGCCAGCCGAATCATCGTCAGCCAATAATCTTTAATCGCCGCTCAGCTCTTGCCCTTGGGCTTCATCGCCCCGAGGCAGGGCTGGAAGATGGGTGTTGGCTTGTCGCCATCCAGGCGCAGGGCGGTGAGCTGACCGCCCCAGAGGCAGCCGCTGTCAATGGCCCAGACGTTGTGCTGGTTGAGATAGCCCAGGGTCGACCAGTGACCGAAGATGATCCGCTGACTGCGGGTCTTGCGTTCCGGCATCTTGAACCAAGGGTAGTAGCCTACCCGCTGGCTGCCGGGTTTGCCCTTTTCCTTCAGCGCCAGACGGCCGCGGAAATCACAGTAGCGCATCCGCGTGAAGCAGTTGGTGATGAACCGCTGGCGCTCCATCCCCTTGAGACTGTCTTTCCACATCCGCGGCTCGTTGCCGTACATGTTGCGGAAGTATTCCTTCGCGCCATCGCCGCGCAATATCTCTTCTACCTCGCGGGCGCAATGGCTGGCCTGGTCTATATCCCACTGGGGCGGCAGGCCGGCATGCACCAGGCTGAAACCCAGTTCCCGGTCCCGATGCAGCAGGGGTTGAGATTGCAACCAGCCGCAGAGCTCATCGCTGTCCTTGGCCTTGAGGATGGCCTTGAGGCCGTCTTCCTTGAGGCGTTTCTTGTTGCCGTTGTAGGCCGCCAGCAGGTGCAGGTCGTGATTGCCGAGGACGCTGAAGGCCGCCTCTCCCAGGCCCTTGATCAGGCGCAGGGTTTCCAGTGACTTGGGTCCGCGGTTGACCAGATCACCGGCAAACCAAAGGCGATCGCGCTGGGCATCAAAGTCGATGCGCTCCAGCAATTGCTGCAGCTCATCGTAACAACCCTGGATATCGCCGATGGCGTAAACCGCCATGACTCAGTGGAGAATTTTGGGTACGGCGAGGGAGAAGGGGGGAATCACGGCCTCAAATTCGACACCCTCGTCGGTGACCATGCCGTAGCTGCCTTCCATGCTGCCCACCGGGGTCTTGAGAATGGTGCCGCTGGTGTACTGAAACTGCTCGCCGGGGGCCAGATAGGGCTGTTCGCCCACCACGCCGCGACCGCGCACCTCCTCAACCCCACCTTCGGCATCGGTGATTACCCAGTGCCGATTCATCAACTTGGCCGGGTAATCGCCCTGGTTGCTGATGGTGATGGTGTAGGAGAAGACGTAGCGGTTGTCCTCGGGCGAGGATTGATCGTCCATGTACCGGGTATAGACGTCGATCTGGATCTGGTACAAGCGGTCTTCGTCGATTTCGTCGTTGCTCATCAATCCGGGTATCTGTCGCTGGTGGGGGTGAAATTAGACCATGCCAGCCGGTCAGCAGCAAGACAGGGGAGGCCGCTCAATCTATCAGCTCGCCACCGAGGGCAGCGCGCACGCGCATCAGGCGGCTGCGCACTTCGTTGGCCAGTTCCGCCACGTTGGGGTGCTGCACCAGGGTCAGCACCGCCACCGGGTCCATGAAGCCGACCACCACGGAGCCGTCTTCCTCGCCGCGGAGCAGGACATTGCAGGGCAGCAGCAGGCCAATGTCAGGTTCGGCGCTGATCGCCTGGTTGGCCAGCACCGGGTTGCAGGCGCCCAGGATCTTGTAGGGGCCGCGATCCACATCCAGCTTCTTTTTCAGGGTCGCCTGAACGTCGATTTCGGTGAGAATGCCAAAGCCTTCCTGCTGCAGGGCTGCGGCGACCTGGGTCTCGATCTCGGCCAGATTGCCTTGCAGGCGGGTGGAAAATCCGTACATGGGATGACTCCAGGGTTGCGGGTGAAGATGAGCGCCTATGGTATGCCGAGCCCGCCGGGAATGAAACCTTGGTGGAGCTTTTTGGCATAACCAAATGGGACGCAGAGGACGCAAAGCAGCGCAAAGGACGCAGAGAAGAATGAGGTGGTGAGTCCCCTTTCCGCTGGTGTGATCCAACCTTGTCGTTGCCTATTATCTTGGGCGCTCCGGACCTCTGAATTCCGAACTGCGCTCGGAGGTGTTGATATGTAGCCTGGATGAAGTGTAACGAAATCCAGGGTTGCCGTTGGGCAGGGGCTCCCCGGATTCCGCTTTGCTGCATCCGGGCTACGGAGTTGCCGAGTCCCCAGTCCCGAGTCCCGAGGCAGCCAAGAGATGTTTCATTTCCCTGTTGCCGTTGCTCGCGTCTTGAGCCTTGGATTCTGTTCTGCCCACCAGCTTGTGGTTGTTATCGCCAGGGTAAATGGGTTAAGTTCAGCGGCTTGATTGAGCTGAGTGGATTTGAGGTCGCGCCAGCGCGGGCTCTCTCAGCCAGTCCCATAGCCTGAAGTATGCCGGGAGCAGCCCATTGAAGAACTGTAAACTCTGTCGCCTGAACAAGGTCTGCAATGATCTGCCGGGGATTTGCATCCTGTTTCAATATGCCGCACCGGTACTGGTGGCCGGTGTTTTGATCTATCTCTTCGTCACCCAGGAGTTGATGAGCTGAGTGGGCTGGCGTGTCAGGTCCGGTCATAGCCGCCAACAGCCGGGTGCGGGTGCACCTAGCCCTGGCCCTGGCGGATGGCAGTGAGGTGCTATCCACCTTCGGCGAGGAGCCGCTGGA
>JADGBD010000277.1:2038-3368 GCA_015231665.1 Gammaproteobacteria bacterium | reverse complement strand
GACGTACAATGCCCTTTCCTTGCGCATAACCGGCTGATGGCCTGAGCCTTCGAGTATCTTACCTTGCAGATTGACCACCACAAGCCCGCTGAATTCCACCTCCACCCGCAATTGCTCGCCGATTGCCACTGTCTTGGCCGTTTGCCCGGTGCCTGGCTGCTGCTGCAGCGCAATGCCGCGCTGCCCTGGCTGATCCTGGTGCCGGAGACCGCCAGTGAGGATTTTCTCTCCCTGCCGCCGGCGCAACGCAGTCTGCTGCTGGAGCAAAGCCAGCAGCTGGCGGAGTTTCTCCGCGGCGAGCTGGGTGCGGAGCGGATCAACTTTGCCAGCATCGGTAACCTGGTGCCCCAGCTGCATCTGCACATCGTCGGTCGCCATGCCGGTGATGCCTGCTGGCCCAAGCCGGTCTGGGGTCATCTGGCGGAGGGTCCGAGCTACAGCGCTGGGCAAGTGCAGCAGATACAAACCCAGCTTGCGGCCCGCTGCGGCCTCAGCCTTGTCCCCAGCCCAGCAGACCGCACCGGAGAAACCGATGTTTGACCGCGCCGCCCACTGGCAACAGGTTTATGAGACAAAATCCCCGCTGGAGGTGAGCTGGTATCAGCAGGAACCGCGGCTTTCTTTGGAGTTGATTGAGCATGCCCGGATTGATCCGGTGGGCGGGGATGGTGGCATCATCGATGTCGGCGGTGGCGCCTCGCTGCTGGTGGACCGGCTCTGCGCTTTGGGCTATCGCCAGCTGGCGGTGCTGGACATCTCCGCCAGCGCCCTGGCCTGGGCCAGGGAGCGCCTCGGCGAGCAGGCGGCGGCGATTGACTGGATCAACTGCGATATCACCCGCTTCGTCCCGCCCCGCCGCTATGCCCTCTGGCATGACCGGGCGGTGTTTCATTTCCTCACCGAGGCCGCTGACCGCGCCGCCTATCGCGCCGCCCTGGAGCAGGCGCTGGTCCCCGGCGGTCAGCTGATCATAGGTGCCTTTGCCATCGGCGGCCCCTTGCAGTGCAGCGGCCTGGACATAGTCCAATACGATGCGGCGAAGCTGCAGCAGGAGCTGGGCGATGGCTTCGAGCTATTGGAGCAGACCTCGGAGCAGCACCGCACCCCGGCGGGCAAGGATCAGGCCTTCAATTTCTGCCGTTTTCGTAGGCTTTAAGGGGACGCGGAGATCGCAAAGTAGCGCAGAGGTCGCGGAGGTAGAGACTGTCAGTAACCACGACAGTCGACTCTGCGCTCTTCGCGCTACTCGACTCTGGCATCCTGCTTCGTTCTACCTCCTGCGTCCTGTATCTAAAGCTTACTGAACCAACCCGAGCAATTCCGCGTGCAA
>JADGBD010000277.1:0-2028 GCA_015231665.1 Gammaproteobacteria bacterium | reverse complement strand
GCCGTGGAGGAACTTGGTCAGGTAGCGCCCCTGGGGGTCGAGCAGGTAGAGGCTGGCGGAGTGGTCCATGACGTAGAGATCGGGGTCGCGGCCCGGCTCCAGCACCTTTTCGTACTTGACCTTGAGACTGTCGGCGAGGCGATCGATCATCGCCTTGGGGCCGGTGAGGCCCACCAGCCGGGGGTCGAAGAAATCCACGTATTTGTGCATCGCCTCGGTGGTGTCGCGCTCGGGGTCGATGGTGATGAACCAGGGCTGGAAGGAGTCGGCCTTGTCGCCTAGCAGCTGCAGGGCCTGGCTCAGTACCGACAGGGATGTGGGGCAGATGTCCGGACAGAAGGTGTAGCCGAAGTAGAGTATCTGGAACTTGCCCTGCATGTCCTGATTGGTCACCAGCCGACCCAGATGATCGGTGAGCATGAAGCGGCCGACCCCTGCTCCCGGTGCCACCGGGGTGCTATCCATCTCCGCATGGCGCGCTGCTGCTGAGTTATCTGCTGGGTCATCGGCCACCGCCAGACAGGCGCGGATGGCGGCGACATTGTGCTCCATCATCTGAAAATACAGGTCCGGCCCCGGCGCAAAGCCGCGGGCGAGGGAGTCCAGCTCGGCGGTGCGCAGGCTGATCCCCTGGGTCAGGCCTTCGGTCAAAGTAGTCGCGAGGGAATTAGGTTCGCCGGCTTCCAGCAACAGACAGCTGGCGCGGCCATCCTGGAGCAACTGGCGCAGCTGCAGCAGCTTTTCCGCCGAGGGCTGCTCGCCGGGGGTTTCGATCAGCCGATCCACCACCTTGAGGGCGTAGGCCTGCTCGAAATACTGCAGGCTATCCAGATACTGCAGCGCCGGCGCGGCCTTGAAGCCGCGATAGCTGTTCTCCAGTTCCCGGTCGATTTTGCGCAGGCGGCCCTGCAGCTCGATGCGATTGGCGGCGTAGAGATGGCTGCGCAGGGGGTCCAGCTCCTGCAGCAGCAGGGTCAGGTCATCGACGAGGATGCTGATGTTGCGATTATCCAGCCAGAAGTAGGGGTCGCGGCGATCATCCCGGGTGCGCGAGGGCAGGATCTTCATGCTCGGCGAATCCAGCAGGGCCTCGACCCGGGTGCTCGGCGGCAGCTGCGCCAGCTCCGCGCTCAAGGCCTGCTCCAGCTCGGGGCCGACCCAGATCAGCAGGCTGGCCGCGCGCAGCTGCTGCTTCTGAGCATCGCTCAGCTCGGCGCTCTGAGGAGGCTGATCGCCACTGTAGAGCAGCTGTGGGGTCGAGCCCCCCTGCATCAGCGCCGCCAGCACCGAATGTATCGGCTTGATGCTGACGACCACGCGCAGTTCCGCGGCGCTCAGCGGGGCCGCCGCGAGCACCAGCAAGACCAGGCCGATCAGTTTATTGTGCTTGATTCTCAGGGGCATAAACACGTTCCAATTGAGTGATGGCGGCATCGACCTGATTGCTCAGCTCGGCCATGGAGGGGCAGCGGTCCTTGCGCTGGATAAAGGCCATGAAGGATTCATGGGATTGATGATCGAACAGCTCACCCAGCTGCCGGCGCTGGGGCAGGTTGCGGATCAGCGCCATCTTCATCCGCCGGGTCTCCACCAGGGCGCGACAGTGCAGGGCGATGCCGTTGAGATCGCCCAGGCGTTTGATTGCGGCAAACTGCGCCGCCTCATCGGCGGCCGCCGGCAGGGCCAGCAGGAGGCTCAGCACAAGCGTCAAAATTTTCACAGCAGTCTCTCCAGGCTCATGCCCACAGCCAGCAGCAGGGGGGTGGCCAGGGTCAGGGCGACATTCTTGCCCATGGCCGGGATCAGCTGATCGATCCTCTCCTGAGAGTCGCCACGCAAGTCGCGCACCACCGGCACAAACAGCGCCAAGGTCAGCAGGGCCAGCAGGGCTAGCGGCGGCAGCAGGCCCAGCGCCACCATGAGCAGAATCAGCAGATAGGGCGCCAGGCCGAACAGCGTGTAAAGCAGGGCCCGCTGCGGCGCGCTCAGGGCGATGGCGAAGTTATCCCGCCCCACCGCACGGTCCGG